>SXMI01000048.1 GCA_005777415.1 Actinomycetota bacterium
GGTCCGGTGGGACGACTGCGGCCCCCTGCGTCCCAGCCGCCCCTCGTGGACGCAGCCGGTGCTGCCCAGCTCGCGCGGGACCGTCCGCAGTCGAGCTGCTCCTGCGTCCGCCCGGGGACGCGGGAGGCCACGGGGGCCGCCGGTTCGGCGGGCTCGCCCGGGGCGGGCACGTAGAACTTCCCCGGCCCGTCGTTGCCACCCGCAGGTCCGCGGTCGTGGCGTCGTGGACTCACCCGGACAGTGTGTCTGCTGGCCGACCCCCGGTGGCGGCACCGACCGGGCCCGGCCGCGCCTCGTCGCCGTGGCCCTCTGCGTCGCCGGGGCGCGTCAGTCGGCGGACAGGAACAGCGTCTTGGACTCCGTGTAGTGATCGAGCGCCGCCAGGCCGAGCTCTCGTCCGAGGCCCGATCGCTTGAACCCGCCGAACGGCAACTCGGTGCGCACGCTCCGGTTGGTGTTGACCGACATGACCCCGGTCCGCACCGCCGTGCCGACCCGGATCGCCCGTCCCAGGTCCCGGGTCCACAGCGTTCCCGACAGCCCGTACTCGCTGTCGTTGGCGATCCGGACGGCGTCGGCCTCGTCGTCGAACGGGATGACGGTCACCACCGGCCCGAAGATCTCCTCCCGGGCCACCCGCATGGAGTTGTCGGCGCCGGCCACCACCGCCGGCGACAGGTACCAGCCCAGTCCCGACGTCTCCCCACCGCAGACCACCTCGGCCCCCTCCGATCGAGCGATATCGAGGTACTCCAGGCTCGTGGCCCGCTGCGCCTCCGAGATCATCGGGCCGATCTCGGTGGCCTCGTCGGTCGGATCCCCGACGACCAGCCGCTCCGTGCGGGCTGCGAGCGCAGCCACGACGTCGTCGTACACGCTGCGCTCGACCAGCAGACGGCTCCGGGCGCAGCAGTCCTGTCCGGCGTTCGCGAACACCGAGTACGGGATCGCCTCGACCGCCGCCTCCAGGTCGGCGTCGGCGAACACGATCGCGGCCGACTTGCCACCGAGCTCGAGCGAGATCCGGGTCACGTTCGGCGCCACCTGCGCCATGAGGTGCGATCCCGTCGACGAGTCGCCGGTGAAGGACACCTTGGCCACGCGGGGGTCGGTGACCAGCGACTCGCCGATGCTCGACCCCGGGCCCGGCAGCACGCTCACGCAGGATGCCGGCACGCCGGCCTCGACGAGGACCTCGCCGAGCATGACGGCCGTGATCGGGGTCAGCGACGCCGGCTTGAGGACCACCGGGGTCCCGCAGGCCAGAGCCGGAGCCAGCTTCCAGGGGGCGATCCGCCTCGGGAAGTTCCACGGCACGATCAGTCCGCAGACGCCGACGGGGACCCGGAGCACGAGCCCCAGCCCCGGATCGGGAGTCGGCACGACCGCACCCAGGTGCTTGTTGGCCGCACCGGCGTAGTAGTCGAAGACGTCGGCCATGGCGCCGGCCTCCCAGCGGGCGTCGGCGATGGTGTGGCCGGCCGTGCGCACCTCGGCCAGGGCGAACTCCTCCGCCCGACGGCGGAGCTCGTCGGCGACCCGACGGAGCACCCGACCCCGGTCCGTGGCGCTCACCGAGGACCACTCACCGGTGGCCGCCGCCCGGTCCGCCGCGACCAGCGCCGCCTCGAGCTCCTCGGGGCCGGCCTGGGCGACCACGTCGGTCACCAGGTCGATCGACGGGTCGCTCACCCGGAGTTCTCCACCGGTCGCGCGGTGGACCGCCTCCCCCGCCACCAGCAGAGGGTGTCGCAGCACCTCGGAGCCGTCCGTCATCGCCGTCTCGCTCATGGCGTGGGAGTGTAGGGACTCCGAGCCACTAGCCTCCCCACGCCATGGGACGCCTCGACGACAAGGTCTGCCTGATCACCGGATCCGCTTCCGGACTGGGCCGGGTGGCGGCGGAGCGCTTCGCCGCCGAGGGGGGCACCGTCGTCGTGGCCGACGTCGGTGACGGCAGCGACACCGTCGATGCCATCACTGCCGCGGGGGGAACGGCGACGGCCGTCCACTGCGACGTCGCCGACGAGTCCTCGGTCGCAGCGGCCGTCGCCCACGCCGTCGACACCCACGGGGGGCTGCACGTCCTCTACAACAACGCCGGCGTCTCACTCGGCGACGACGACGGCCCGGAGAACACCGGAGTGGACGTCTGGGAGACCACACTCCGGGTCAACGTCACCGGGCTCGCGCTGTGCTGCAAGCACGGCATCCCGGCCATGCTGCGCACCGTCGAGGCGGGCGGGCCCGGGGTCGGTCGCGGTGGCGCCTCGATCGTCAACGTCGCCAGCTTCGTCGCCCACCTGGGGGCGGCCACACCGCAGATCGCGTACACCGCCTCCAAGGGGGCGGTCCTGTCGATGACACGGGAGATCGCCGTGATCTACGCCCGCCAGGGCCTGCGCGCCAACGCCCTCTGTCCGGGGCCCGTCCTGACGCCGCTGCTGGCCAAGTACCTCTCCGACGAGCAGAAGCGCCAGCGTCGGCTCGTGCACATCCCCATGGGCCGGTTCGGCGAGGCGGTCGAGATCGCCGAGGGTGCGCTGTTCCTCGCCTCCGACGAGTCCTCGTTCATGACGGGCCAGTCGCTGCTCGTCGACGGCGGCATCACCGCCGCCTACACCACCCCGGAGTAATCAACCCGCACAGGGAGACCCACATGGCCACCACCGGGAAGATCGACCTGACCACCCTGCGCCAGCTCGTCGACGCCGACGAGATCGACACCGTCGTGGTGGCCTTCACCGACCTGCTGGGCCGCCTGATGGGCAAGCGCGTCACCGGGCGGTTCTTCGTCGACCACATCGTCGACGAGGACGGGACCGGCGGCGAGGGCATCGAGGCCTGCAACTACCTGCTCACCGTCGACGTCGACATGAACGTCGTCGAGGGGTACCAGTACGCCACCTGGGACGGCGGCTACGGCGACTTCCGCGGCCGACCCGACCTGTCCACGCTCCGGGTGACCCCGTGGCTGGAGAAGACGGCCCTGGTGCTCTGCGACGTCGTCGAGCACGACGGCAGCCCGGTCCCGGTCTCGCCCCGCCAGATCCTCCAGCGCCAGGTCGAGCGCGCGGCCGAACGCGGCCTGCAGGTCATGGTCGGCTCCGAGCTGGAGTTCTTCGCCTACCTCGAGACCTACGACGAGCTGGCTGCGCAGCACTACCGGAACCTCGAGTCCCAGACCTCGTCCTGGTACAACCTCGACTACCACGTCCTCCAGACCACGAAGGACGAGCCGCTGCTCCGGGAGCTGCGCAACCAGATGCTGGCGGCGGGCCTCCCGGTCGAGTTCTCCAAGGGGGAGGCGGCCCCCGGCCAGCACGAGCTCAACC
>SXMI01000049.1 GCA_005777415.1 Actinomycetota bacterium
AGCGGCCGGCCAACTTGTTCGTCGCCGGGTTCATCGGCAGCCCGCCCATGAACACCCTGCCCGGGACCGCCGTCAACGCCACCGACGGCGCCGCCGTGCAGACCACCGCCGGGATCGTGCCCGTGGCCGACCCCGGCACGGCCCGGGAGGGCGCGGCGGTCGTCGCCGGCGTGCGCCCCGAACACCTCCACGTCGCCACCTCACCGTCGCACCTCGAGGGCACAGCCGAGAACGTCGAGCTGCTCGGCCACGAACGGCACGTCATCGTGCGCTGCGGCGGCGAGCGCCTCGTCGTCCGGGAGCCGAGCGACGGGCCCGAGGTGCGCGTCGGCGAGCTCGTGCACCTGACCGTCGACGCCGATCGGGTCCACCTCTTCGACCAGGCCACCACCTGGCGGACGAACTGAGGGGCCGGTGAGCGACCTGCCCACGGCGGAGGCCGCCGCCGAGGACCTCGCCCTCCCGGGTGCGGGCGCGCAGCCTCGGCGAACCGGCGGGCGCCGTGCCCGCGACGCCGTCATGGCGTACGCGTTCCTGGCACCGGCGGTGCTGTTGTTCGCGGCGTTCGCGTACTACCCGCTCTACCGGCTGTTCTGGTACGCCACGCACCGCCAGCCGAGGTTCCGGAACAAGGAGGCGACCTGGGTCGGCTTCGGTCAGCTCTGGGACACGCTGACCAGCAACGACTTCACCTCGGGCCTGCTCCACTCGTTCCAGTTCATGGTGTACACGGTTCCGCTCGGGCTCGGCCTCGGCGTGCTGCTCGCCGTGGCCGCCCACCGGCGGCTCAAGGGCATCAAGATCTTCCAGACGGTCTTCTCCTCGACGGTCGCCACCTCGGTGGCCGTCGCCTCGGTCGTCTTCTTCACCCTGGTGAACCCCGAGGTCGGCTACTTCAAGGACGTCCCCTGGCTCAGCCTGAACAACCCGCGCTCGGCCATGTTCGCGGTCGCCCTGACCACCGTGTGGCAGAACCTCGGGCTCACGTTCATCGTCATCCTCGCCGCACTGCAGGCCGTGCCGGACGAGCTCACCGAGGCCGCCACGCTCGACGGGTTCAGCGCCACCCGCCGGTTCTTCCGCATCACCGTGCCGCTCATCTCCCCCGCCCTGCTCTTCCTGGCCGTCGTGCTCGTCATCAGCGCCCTGCAGGCGTACGCGCAGATCGAGTTCCTGACCGGCGGCGGTCCGGGCGACAGCACCGAGACGCTGCTCTACAAGATCGCCGACCCCAAGGGCACCCGCTCGCTCGACGTCCGTTCCGGGCTGTCGATCGGTCTCTTCGCCCTGACCGCCGTCGTCGCGGCCGTCCAGTACTCACTGCTCTCCAAGCGGGTGCACTATGGCGACTGAGCCGACCGCATCACCGACGGAGACCGCCGGATCGCCGGTCGAGGCGACGGGGCGCCGGAGGATCCGGCCGGCCGACATCGGCTGGTACCTGGTCCTGACGGCGCTGTCGCTGATCATCCTGTTCCCGATCTACATGCTGATCCTGCGGGCGCTGTCCAACCCGCTCGAGTACGTCAAGCAGGGTCAGCCGCTCCACCCCGTCGACATCGAGTGGGACGTGTTCGTCAAGGCCTTCACCGAGGCCGACCTGGGCCGAGCCATGACGCTCTCGCTGCTGGTGACCGTCATCATCGTGGCGGTGCAGCTCATCACCTCGGTGCTGGCGGCCTACGCGTTCGCGTTCTTGGACTTCCCCGGCAAGACGGCCATGTTCGTGGTCGTCATCGGGACGCTGCTCCTGCCCATCGAGGTGACGCTGATCGCCAACCTGGAGACGGTCCGGAACCTGGGCTGGCTCAACAGCCTGCAGGGTCTGACCATCCCGTTCCTGGCCACGGCGTTCGGCATCTTCCTGATCCGCCAGGGCTTCGCCGGCGTGCCACGCGACCTGCTCGACGCCAGCCAGCTCGACGGCTACGGCCACCTCCGGTTCCTGTTCCGCGTCGCCGTCCCCATGACCAAGCCGATCATCGGCAGCTTCGTCGTGATCGCCGTCCTGGGCGCTTGGAACCAGTACGTCTGGCCCCGGTTCGCCACCGACCAACGGACCTGGCAGACCGTGCAGGTCGCCCTCCGCAGCATCGGCTCGGACCGGGTCGACCGCCTCAACATCGGCTTCGCCGCCGCCATCCTGGCGGCCCTGCCCCGGCTCGCACTCCTCCTCTTCGTCCAACGCCAGATGATCCGAGGCCTGACCGCCGGCGCGGTCAAGGGCTGAGTCCTCCCCCACCCCTCCATCACACAGGAGCACCCACATGCACCGTTCCGAATCACCCGACCCGATGCGACGTCGTTCGCGCTGGTGGATCGCCCCCGTGGCCGCCCTGGCGCTGCTCGCCGCGGCCTGCGGCGGCTCCAGCGAGGAGTCCAACTCGGGAGGATCCGGGGGAGGCGGCGAGGAGCAGGCCGCCGAGGTCGATCCGTCCCTCTGCCCCGTCGCCGCGCTCGAGGCGGCCGCCGGACCGATCGACGTGACGCTCTGGCACGCGTACGCCGGCCTGACCAAGACCACCCTCGAGGAGCTGGCGACCAAGTACAACGCGTCCCAGCAGAAGGTGCGGGTGCTCGTCGAGTCCCAGGGCAGCTACGAGGAGCTGCTGAAGAAGTACGAGGACCGGCTCGCCGATCCGGCGTCGCTGCCCGACATCGTGCTGACCGAGGACACGACGACGCAGTTCATGATCGACTCGGGCACGGTCGTGCCGGCCGCGGCGTGCATCGCGGCGGATCCGGGATCGGAGGCCGTCTACGACGCCATCCTCCCGGCGGTCACCGCCGCGTACACCGTCGACGGCGTGCTCTGGCCGGCGGCGTTCAGCGTGTCGACCCCGGTGCTCTACGCCAACGAGAACATCCTCAAGGCCGCCGGCGTGGACGCCACGAAGCTGCCTGGCACGCTCGACGAGCTCCGGGCCACCGCCGAGCAGATCAAGGCCGCCAACATCCCCGGCCTGCAGGCCCCGCTCGTCATGAAGGTCGACTCCTGGTACCTGGAGCACTGGATGACCGGTGACGACAAGGCGCTGGTCAACAACGAGAACGGCCGGGCCGGACTGGCCACCACGTCCGAGCTCCTGCAGCCGACGACCACCCAGATCATGGAGTGGCTCCAGGGCATGGTCGCCGACGGCCTGTTGAAGGCGATCCCGAGCACCGCCAGCGGCGTGGACGAGTACCTGGCCATCAACAACAAGACCTCGGCCATGCTGATCCAGACCTCGACGGCCATCTCGACCGTCGCCGCACTCCTGTCGGGCCAGGTCGACGAGTCGGCGCTGTCCTCGGAGGGCGTGAACGCCGATGTGGACCAGAGCCTGAAGATCGCCTTCGGGCCCACGCCGGGTCTGACGGGCGCCGGCAAGGGTCAGATCGGCGGTTCCGGCTGGTACCTGGTCGACGGACCGGACGACGCGGCCATCGCCGCGGGCTGGGACTTCCTCGAGTTCTTCCTCCAGACGCCGAACCAGGTGGCCTGGACGCTGCAGGGCTCGTACCTGCCGATCCTCCAGTCGGCCGCCGACGACCCGGCCCTCCAGCAGGAGTTCACCTCGACGCCGAAGGGACAGGGCCTGAGCGTGGCCTACCAGAGCCTGCAGTCGCTCGACCCCGAGTTCCCGGGTCCGGTCATCGGCCCGTACAACTCGTTCCGCACCGAGGTCCGCACGGCCATGGACAACGTCATGTTGTCCAACGCCCCCATCCAGCCGGCGCTCGACGGCGCCAACGCCAAGTTCCAGGCGGCACTCGACGCGTACGCCGCCGACGTCGGCGGCTGAGCCCCGGCCGTCGGTACCGCCGTCGACCCGCCCGTCGGCGCCGCGCTCAGCAGAGCCGGAGCCGGCGGGCCAGGTCGGAACGGAAGCGACCCTCGGGGTCCAACCGGGAGCGCACCTCCCGCCAGCGGTCCAGCTGCGGATACATGAGCGGGACCAGCTCCGGCCGGACCCGGCTGTCCTTGGCCAGGTAGACCGCACCGCCCGCCTCCACGACCAACTCGTCGAGCTCGTCGAGCAGCCGGTCCAGTCCGGGCAGCACCGGGATGTCGAGCGCCAGGGTCCAGCCCTGTCGCGGGAACGACAGGTAGTGCTCGTTGCCGGGACCGAACCGCTTGAGCACCGCCAGGAACGACGACACGCCCGACCCGGACAGGCGCTCCACCGCCGTGCGCACGACCTCGCCGGCCTCGTCGGGGACGACGAACTGCCACTGCAGGAAGCCGCGGGGCCCGTAGATCCGGTTCCACTCGGCGATCATGTCCAGCGGGTGGAAGAACTGCTCGATCGTCTGCAGCTCGTCACGACGGATCGTCGGCGCCTTGCGGTACCAGAGCTCGTTGAACGCCCGGACCGTCAGACGGTTCAACAACCCCGACGGGAAGAGGTCGGGCGGCGACGGCAGCTGCTTGGGCGAGTAGCGGAGCGGGTCGGCGTGACCGGCCGCCCGGGCCTGGTCAGCGGAGGCGAACCGGCCGCGCTGCAGGATGGAGCGACCCATGTTCCGGCCCGTGGCGATCAGGTCGATCCAGGCCACCGAGTACTCGTAGTCGGCGTCGCCCTCGACCATCAGCCGCATGACCTCGTCCAGGTCGGCGGTCCGATCCGTGTCCACGCTGATCAGGCTCGAGGTGATCGGCGTCATCCGGACCGTGGCGTCGACGATGACGCCGGTCAGTCCCATCCCGCCGGCGGTCGCCCGGAACACCTCGGGGTCCCCGTCCGGCGTGACCTCACGCACCTCGCCGGTCCCGTCGATGAGCCGGAGCCCCAGGACGTGCTCGGCGAACGAGCCCTTCACGTGGTGGTTCTTGCCGTGGATGTCGGCGGCGATCGCCCCGCCGACGGTGACCATGCGGGTCCCGGGAGTGACCGGCACGAACCAGCCGAGCGGCACGAGCCACCGCATCAGGTCGTCCAGGCTGGTCCCGGCCCCGACGCGGACGATGCCCCGTTCCCAGTCGAGGTCGATCATCCCCGACAGTGCCGGCCCGTCGAGCACGGTGCCGCCGGCGTTCTGGGCGCAGTCGCCGTACCCCCGGCCCAGCCCGCGCGCCACGATGCCCCGCCCGTTCGCAGCGGACACGACCTCAGCCGCCGCCTCGGCGGTGTGGGGGTGGACGACCGTGGCGTGCGTGGGTGCGGTCCGACCCCACCCGGCGAGCAGCTCCTCGGTCGTCTCGAACCCGGCCGGACCGCTCACAGGTAGACCGCCAGGAGCAGGCACACGACCAGCAGGACCCCCATCAGCTGCATCTGGCGGTCCTTCGCGAAGACCTCCTCGGGGGCCGAGCCCTGACCCTGGTCGACCAGCAGGGCGTACCGCAGGATCGCGATGACGAACGGGATGATCGACAGCTGCACCCACGGGGTCGCGTACCGGTCGGTCCCGCCGCTCTCGACCGCCCACTGGCAGTACGAGATGGTCACCGCCGCCGCCGCCACCGACCGGATGAACCCGAGGTACTCGACGCTGTACGCACCGAGCGTCGGCCGCAGGGCCGCCGCCTCCTCGCCCAGTTCCTTCTTCTCGGCGAACCGCTTGGCGCCGGCGATGAACAGCGAGCCGAACAACGACACCAGCAGGAACCACTCGGACACCTCGACCCCGGCGGCGTACGCGCCGCCGAGCAGCCGCAGGATGAACCCGGCCGACAGGATCACCAGGTCGAGCACGGCGACCTGCTTCAGGAACATGGAGTACGAGGTGGTGAGCACCGCGTAGCCGGCCACGATCCCGGCGAGCGTCCAGTTCGTCCACGCCGCCACGGCGACACCCAGGACGAACAGCACCACCGCCATGCCGACGGCGAGCGGCACGGGCACCGCGCCGCTGGCGATCGGCCGGTTCCGCTTGGTCGGGTGCCGTCGGTCGGATTCGACGTCGAGCACGTCGTTCAGCAGGTACGTCGCCGAGGACACCAGACAGAACGCCACGAACCCCTGGATGGTCAGGCGCAGCTCGTAGGACTCGGTGAGCACCCCGGCAGCGGCCGGCGCGACGAACACGAGCACGTTCTTGGCCCACTGCTTGGGGCGACAGGCCTTGAGCATGGACACCGGGAGCGGCCGGCGGGCCGCGCCGTTCGCTGCGTTCGCCCGGGTGGCGGGTTCGGTCACGGTCGTCCAGTCCTTGGGGGGTCGGTCGTGGAAGTGGTCCGCTGCCGCTCCCGTCCAGCCGTCCGGTCGGCCTCCAGAGTGTACCGGGACACCCCGCTGACCCCGGTCGACCCGGCGGGGCCGACCTCAGGGCGTGCCGAGCCGGAGCAGCAGCCCCACCTCGACGGCGCCCGGCGGCGGTCCGAGCTCGGAGTACCACCCGCCGCCGCCGGCGGTCTGCCAGGCGAAGGACTCCGCGAAGTCGCCGGCCCCGCTCGAGAAGTCGCTCGCACCGTTGACCCCCGGGAACCACGGTCGTCCGGGGTCGATCCCCCGCGCCGACCGCCAGGCCGCCCGCTCGCCGTCGTCGAGGTGGGTCACGTCGACGGCATGCCCCAGTTCGTGAGCCACCACGTGCGCCAGGGACTCCGGCCCGTCGGAGTCGCGCACGAACACCTCGATCACCTTGGTGTCCGGGTAGGTCAGCCCGCGCACCCCGCTCCGGCCGGGCAGGAACCGGAGCTGCCAGCCGGGCAGTCGGCGCTGCCAGTCGTAGTTCACCAGCCCCAGCGCCCGGGCCGCCGTCGAGCGCCGGGCGTCATCGCCCAGCCGTTCCACCGCCCGGGCCCCACCCTCGGGCGGCGGTGGCGCCGTCGTCGGGACCGCCGTCGGGGGTGCCGGCCGTCCGGACGAGACGGCCACGACCTCGTCCGGGGTCACGAACACCTCGGGCGCCGGCACGCTGGGCTGGGGCACGGTCGGGACCCCGCCGCCCGGCAGGGTCACCTCGGCCATCACCTGGGGTCCCGGATCGCCGGACGGATCGAGCGGCACCAGACCGTCCGGGCTGTCGTCCAGCCCCGCCGGACCGAGCGCTCCCCAGGGCGCCGACTCGAGCGGCGCCGACGCCGTGGTGCCCCGATCGCCGCACCCCGCCGGCGCGGCGACGGCGGCCACCAGCAGTCCGACCGCAACACCACGCCGGATCACTCCCCGACCCACCGTCGCCCGCGATCCGGTCACGGCCCGCCGACCCCGAGGACGGTTCGCTCCACGGTGTCGGCGAGTCGATCGATCGCTCCCTCGTCCGCGCCCAGGACGCCGAACAGCCGGCCACGGGCCGCCCGGTACAGCCGGTCGTTCACCGCCCGGCCCAGTCCGGCCGGGTCCACCAGCTCGGCCACGAGCACGACGGCCGGGCCCTCGTCCCCGGTCCGGAGCCAGCCGTAGAGACCTGCCGCCAACTCCGCTGCCGTGAGCGACCCGGTCCCCTCGGGCACGACGGTCGCGGCCGGGACCCCTCGGGACCCCAGGGCGGCCACCAGCGCGGCGGCGGTGCCGGCCGGACCGTCCACCAGGACGAGGGGGGTCTGCGGCGCGTAGTGCGTCAGGTACTCCCCCGGCGACCGGTGCACGGCATCGTCGGCCACCACCCGGTCCACGAC
>SXMI01000050.1 GCA_005777415.1 Actinomycetota bacterium
CGGTTCGGTCATGGCGGGGGCCGTCCCGAGGGCCTCCCCGCCGGCAACCGGGACCACCCCCGAGCCCGCGGGGTTTGTGCCCCCGGTTTGTGCCCTTTGCCGAGACCGAGCCTCGGAGGCGCCGGATCCCTTGCCGTGACAGGCTGATCGCATGCAGGTCCACCTGGTCGACGGCACCTACGAGCTGTTCCGGTCCTTCTACTCGCCGCGCGGCGGCCACGTGAACGCCGCCGGCGAGGAGGTCGGCGCCACCCGCGGCGTGGTGCGTTCGGTCGCCGCCATGCTCCGCGACGGTGCCACCCACCTGGGGGTGGCGACCGACCACACCGTCGAGTCGTTCCGCAACGAGCTCTACGACGGCTACAAGACCGGCGAGGGGATCGACCCTGAGCTGTTCACCCAGTTCCCGTGGGTCGAGGACGCGCTCCGGGCGCTGGGCGTGACGGTGTGGCCGATGGTCGACGTCGAGGCCGACGACGCGCTGGCCGCGGCCGCGGCGGTGGCCGCCGATGACGATCGGGTGCAACGGGTGTTGATCTGCACACCCGACAAGGATCTGGCGCAGTGCGTGGTCGGCGACCGGGTGGTGCAGCTCGACCGCCGCCGGGAGGAGCTCCGCGACGCCGAGGCGGTGCTCGAGAAGTACGGCGTGCCGCCCGAGTCGATCCCCGACTGGTTGGCCCTCGTCGGCGACACCGCCGACGGCTTCCCCGGCCTGCCGGGATGGGGGGCCAAGTCCGCCGCCGCGGTGCTGCGCGTCTACGGCCACCTCGAAGCCATCCCCGACGCGCCCGGCCAGTGGGACGTACCCGGCCTGCGGGGCGCCGCCAAGCTGGCCGGGACCCTCGCCGACCGACGTGACGACGCCGAGCTGTTCCGGGTACTGGCCACGCTGGTGACCGACGTGCCGGTCGGAACGGTCGACGAGTGGTGCTGGTCCGGGCCGGGCGACGACCTGGAGCAGTGGTGCGAGCGGCTCGATGCCCCTGACGTGCTGCGAACGGTCGGGAAACTGCGGGCGGGACGGGCCTGAGGACCCCCCGACCCGACCTGCTGTCACACCGCCCGTGGTAGGTTGACGCCGATTCATCCAGAGGATCCGAGGGACCTGGCCCGTCGACGATCCGCCAACCGATCGACTTGCTCGAGCCGACACGCCCGAGCCGACACGGTGGCAACGCCAGGTGCGATGAGAGGAGTGACCATGTTCCTGGTGGAGCGTTGCGCGACGTGCGGGTGTTCGGAGGACAGCCACACCAACAAGCAACTCGGTGCCGACGGCTGCGACGAGGATTGCCCGGAGGACTGCAACGAGGACCACCCGTCCGAGGACGAGTTCGAGTGCTTCGGGTGCGGTGAATGCGACAACTACGAGTGGATGTCCGAGCCCTACGAAGAGGTCTGTCGCTGCGGGTGCGCCGTCAGCGACCACGAGGCCGTCGACCGGGACGACGACGACGATGACGACGACACCGACGACGGGGAGACCGTCGCCGACCTGCTGGCGTTGACCTACGCGGTCGAGTGCCCGTGCGGCGACTGCCGGATCCTCAGCCCAGCCGGCCCGGCCTACGTGCTGGTCGCCGAGGCGGCCGAACGGCGCGTTGCGGAGGGCTGGTCGACCGATGCCGGCGACCTGCCGGAGCTCGGCGTGCCGATCGGTCGGGTGATGACCGACTTCATCGACGAGGAACTGGTCGTCGCAGCGTCGATCGTCCTGGTCGACGGCGTGGCGCAGCGGGTCGACGGACCGGTCGTCCCCGGCTCGGTCGTCGCGCTGTTCCTGGCCGAGACCAGCGACAGCGTGTCCCTGGCGCTGACCTGGGACGACGTCATCTGGTCCGGTCCACCGCTTGACCAGTAGTGGGTCCGAACGGGGTGGTGCATGATCCCGGTGCCCGACCCGGGTTCGCCGTGTCGGTTCCGGTCACCCCCGGTACCCTGCGACCAGGCTCCGGAATCGTCGATCCGGAGCATCGAGCAGGGGCGAGTTCCTTGGACCGGGTAGTGACCGCGGCGTCGAGTAGCGATCGGTTTGGGGCATCGGAACTGAGTTGTGCTGCGCCGACCTCTGCGCTCTACCTGAATCCGAGCGGCCTCGTCACGGCCTGCTGCGGGAGCTGGCACGTACTCGGCTCGGTCACCGGCCCCGATCGACGTTCCCTGCGTGAGATCTGGGATGGCGCACGGCGAGGTCTCCTCCGTGCCGCCGTCGATGCTGCCGACGACTCACTCGGCTGCTGGGAGTGTGGGCGGGCCGCTGCAGCAGGCCACCGGGAGTCGAGTCTGGCGGCGGTGTTCGACCGGTACGCAGATGAACCCGGGGCCTATCCGGCAGTCCTCGATCTGGCGCTGTCCAACCGGTGCAACCTCGCGTGCGTGATGTGCAACGGGGGCTTGTCATCGACGATCCGGGCCCGTCGTGAGGGACGTCCCCCGCTGCCTGCTGCATACGACGACCGGTTCTTCGAGGAGCTCGACGAGTTCCTCCCGCACGTCCGCCGCTTCCAGTTCAAGGGGGGTGAACCGTTCCTGGCGAGCGAGAACCGCCGCATCTGGACGCGGCTCCTCGACCTGGGACTTGCGCCCGAGGTCTGCGTGACCACGAACGGAACGGTCTGGTCGGACGAGGTGGCGCAGTTCGTCGAACGCCTCAGGATGGATGTGATCCTGTCGGTCGACGCCGTCGACCCTGAACGGCTGAAGTCGATCCGCTCCGGCGTGGATCCGGACCGGTTGTGGGACAACGTCGATCGATTCGCCGCGCTCACCTCGAGCGTCGGTGCCCGACTCGAGCTCGCCGTGTGCCTCATGGCAGGAAACTGGGACCAGCTTCGCGGCCTCCTCGAGGAGGCTGACCGACGCGACTGCGGTCTGAGCGTCATCTGGGTGGACGGACCAGCTCGATTCGGACTACTGGGTCGTCCCGCCGACGAGCTCGCGCAGGTTGCTGCCTCGCTCGACGCGCAGGTGACCGGTTCGCCGCCGCTCCGATCGGATCTGGAGCAGATCTGGTCGGATGTGTGCGAGCGCATTCGCGCTGCTGGAACATCGGGAACAACGGGGTCCGAGACTGCGCGCCCGGTCGGTGAGGAGGTGGCGGTCTCCGTTGGTCGCCTGCGGGTGGAGGACCCGGTCGACGTCGTTCGCGACCGACTCCTCCAAGCGGGTGCGGTGCCGGACTTCGCCGAGCTCCGCATGGAGGACGAGGTGTTCACCGAGGTCTCGTCGCCCGACTGGGCTGCGGATCTGGCGCTCGCTGACTGGGTCGGGCGGGGATTCGACGAGACGATGCTCCTGTTCGGCCAGCAGCCGGACTCGATCGTCAGGGCGCAGATGGAGTCGCTCGAGGGTGGCGTCCACCTGGCACAGGTCGAGGTGACTGCCGAGACGGGGTCATCGCTCGACCTCCTCGTTGCCTACGTTCCCCCCCGCCCCCAGCAGTCGACGAGCTGGCTGATCATCTCGCGACGGGCCGACTGAGCCCCGCCCGGGCCCGTCGTCCGATCACGCCACAGTGGCTGCTGCGGCGGGGATCGGGCGGTCGCGCCGCACGCGGTGCCATCCGGCCCGGGCGAGCCCCGTGAGTCCGTCGGGGTAGACGACCGTCACGACCACCAGCAGGAGCCCCGAGATGGCGAACTGGTACGGGGAGGGTTTGCCGACCTCCTGGCCGAAGGCGATCGCCAGGACGCCGACGGGTGCGAGCAGTCCGGCGGTGATGCCTCCGGACAGCACGGCGATGCCGGCCAGGAAGGTGATCGCGAGCAGCGACAGCGAGTTGAGGACCTGGAACGAGTCGGCCGAGATCGTGAGTCGCTGGTAGGCGAGCAGCGTGCCCGCCGCCCCGGCCAGCGCCGCGGACACGGCGAACGACGACAGCTTCGCCGATCGGACGTCCACCCCCGCCGCCGCAGCCGCCTGCTCGTTCGCCCGGACAGCCAGCCAACGGAGGCCCGTGGCACCGCGTCGCCGGTTGGCCACGGCCAGACCGGCGCGGCAGAGCACACCCACGCAGAGCACGCCGAAGGCGGCCCGCGGGTACGCGTCGCCGGTGGCGCTGATGCTGAGGTCGATCGGCCCGACGACCGGTTCCGGTACGTCGGTCGCGGCGATCGACCCGGTGAACCACTCCCACTTGAAGAGCAGCTCCTGGATCGCGACCGCTGCGCCCAGGGTGACGATCGCCAGGTTCATCCCGCGGACCTTCACCGCCGGGATCCCGACCAGGACGCCGACCGCGCAGGTGATGGCCACGGCGACCACGGGGGCCACCGGGAACGGGAGGCCCGCACCGGTCAGCTTCACCATGGTGAACGCGGCGATGCCGGCGAACGCATAGGACGCCAGCGAGATCTGCCCGACGAACCCGGTGACGACCACCACCGACAGCGCGAAGGTGGCGAAGATCGCCGAGGTCGTCACGGCGGCCCGCCAGTCCGACCCCCCGATGCCGAGCACCACGAGCGCCGCCACCACTCCGACGACGGCGACCGCACCCACCCTCCGGGGTTCGGGGGCCACGGGGAACCGGCCCTCCCGGAGCGCGCCCCGAGTCGGCAGCGACTCGCCGCGCACGACCATCACGACGACGATGATGAGGAACGGGAGCCCCTGCTGCAGCCCGATGTCGGGGAGCCAGTCCACGTCGGCCTGCAGGCTCAGGAGCAGGGACTGGGCCATCCCGATGCCGAGCCCGGCGAGCACGACGAGCGGGTAGGACCGGAACCCTCCGATCAGGGCTGCGGCCACGGCGGGGACGATCAGCAGCGCGTTGTTGAGCGGGTCCAGCGACACGACCTGGGCGGCGAGCACCATCGTCAACCCGGCCGAGGCGGTGGCGATCATCCAGTTCCCGGCGGCGAGCCGACCCGGGTCGACACCCAGGAGCACCGCTCCCTTGGGGTTCTCGGCCGCCGCGGTGGTGGCCACGCCGAAGCGGGTCCGGGTGCTGACCAGCCAGAGCAGGCCGGTGGCCAGCACGACCAGCCCGGCGAGCGCCAGTCGGTCCACTCCGATGAGCCGGTCGAGCACGACGATGTTGTCCCGCGGTAGCAGCGGTCGGATGTTCGGGGCGACCGGCCACTCCAGGCCGACGAACGACCACACGTAGAGGAACAGCCCGATCGAGGCGACCACCCGGGCGAGTGCGGGCGCCCGCTGCAGACGACTGAAGATCAGGACGTGCAGCAGCAGTCCCAACAGGGCGCCGTAGACGACGATCACGATCAGCGCCGTCACCACGGTCGGTCGCGGGAGCAGCGGGATCCGGTGGGGGATGGCGACGATCGGGAGGACGAGCTCGCCGGTCTCACGGAACTCGTAGAAGGCGAACGCCAGGAACGACCCGATCGCCGCGTGGGCCAGGTTCACGACGTTGGCGCTTCGGTAGGTCACCACCACGCCGAGTCCGAGCGCCGCGACGACGGCACCCCCGCCGAGCCCCAGGATCAGGTAGGCGAGTGCGGCGGCGATGGCGGGTTCCTCCGGAGTCCGTCGGGAGTGGTGGTCGGTCGGCCGTGGTCAGCCGGGCGGCTGCTGGGCCACGCCGGCGGCGGCGAGGACCGCCGGGACGTCGATCCAACCGTCGGAGGCCTCTCGGAACTGATCGGGTCCGGTCAGCTCGGCGATCACCTCCTGGGGTGCGCACATCGACGGGAGGGCCGGGATCAGGCTCCCGTCGCAGGTGTACGGGTGCCCGTCGAAGCTGGGGACGTCGACCGAGGTGCGGAAGGCCTCGAGGATGCCGCCGCTGGTGGCGTCGGGGCCGAGTCGATCGAGGACCGCCCACAGGTTCATGGCGCTCCGGAAGACGACGGTGGCCGCCGAGCGGGGACTGGTCTCCGGCGCGTACCGGTCCATGGCCAGGGTGTAGAGCTCGGTGTCGGCGAGCCCGTCGCTCTGGTCGATCCGGCCCTCGACGTTGAAGCGGGTGCCCAGCACCCGGTCGGCGCCGACCTTGGCGATCTGCCGTTGGTCGGCACACGCGCCAACCATGTACAGCTGCGCTCCCGAGTTCAGGTCGGCGAGCGCCTGCATGATCGGGGCGCACGCCAGGTCGGCGGCGCCGACGAAGATGGCGTCGGGGTCGGACTCGGCGGCCTTCTGCGCGGCGGCGCTGTAGTCCTGACTGACCATCGGGAACGGAACCTCGATCACCTCGGCCCCCAGGTCACGAGCGACGGCGGCGCCGTAGTTCACCGCGGCGTCCTGGATGGCGGGATACTCGGCGAACAGGACCGCCACCCGTCGGGCCCCCTTGGCCGCCACGGCGTCCTGGGCGAAGGCGGTGAACGCACCGGGGCTGCCGCCCGAGAACTGGAACGAGATCGGGCTCGTCATCTCGGGTTGGTTGAGCGGGATCCCGCCGACGTAGGGGACCTGGTTCTGCTCCAGCACGTCGATCATGGGCCCGTTCGACAGGCCGATCCCGCCCAGCACGGCGACGACGCCCGCATCGACGAACCGTCGACCGCAGGCCTGCGACTCGTCGGCGGACAGCGGGTTGGAGAGGATGCAGGGCACCAGCTCGATCGGCCGGCCCCCCGCACCTCCGAGCTCGGCGTTCATGAACGCCACCGCGGCGTCGGCGGCCTCGTGCAGTTCGGGGAGTGCACCGACCGGCCCCGAGTCCACGTTGGTGAAGCCGACGAGCAGCGGTGGCAGGGCCGGATCGGCGGCCTTCGGCGTCGGGACCCCACCCAGGAACCACTGCTCCCCGGCGAACCGGGAGATCACCGTCGTCCCGTCACCCTCGGTCGGTTCGACGGAGTCCGCAACGGAGGGCAGCTGCGTCGTGCTCGGACCGGCCTCGGGCTCGGGCTCGCTGCACCCGACTGCGATCAGACCGGCGGCGACGACCACGGCGACGAGTCGCCCGACGGTGGCTCGCCGGCGACCCTCCACTCCATCCCCCCGCATGAACCCTCCCGGCATCTCCGAGTCCACCCGACCCCCGGGGTGGACTGCGTCCGAGGTGTGATCATGCCACCGGTTCGGCGCGCATGTCGCTGCACAACCGCCGGTGACGGGGGTGCTCAGCCGTCGGCGCTGCCGAAGATCTCCGTGAACTCGGGGGGAGCGGGTGCGGCGAGCTGGTCCATGGTGCAGGTCGCCGGCTCCCGATCGGTCCGCCACCGTTGGAACCGCGCTGGGTGCCGCAGGCGACCGGAGGTCACGTTCTCGCAGGTGACCTCGACGACGAGGCTGCCGTCGAGCGGCACGAAGGACGGGTCTCGACCACCCGACCAGCGGTGGTTGCCGCCGGGCCGTTGCTGGTCCGGGTCGGGGTCGTCGTCGGCGGCCCAGGGGTGACCGGCCTCGTCGACGACGTGGGGTTCGAGCTCGGCGAGCATCGTGCGCCGCTTCGCCGCCGAGAACGCGCTGCACACGCCGATGTGGTGCAGCACCGGCGGTGATTCGTCGAACAGGCCGAGCAGGAGCGACCCCACGCCCCCGTCCTTGTGGAGCCGGTAGCCCCCGACCACGCAGTCGACGGTGTGGTGGTGCTTGACCTTGAACTGGACCCGCTTGTCCGGCACGTAGACCCCGTCGAGCGGCTTGGCGACGACCCCGTCGAACCCGGCGCCGAGGAAGCGGTCGAACCAGTGCTGCGCCAGATCGCGGTCGGTCGTGGCCGGAGTCAGGTGGACCGGGGCCCGGACGCCGCTGAGGTGCTCGACCAGCAGGGCCCGGCGGGTTGCGAACGGGGCGTCACGCAGGTCCTCGTCGTCGAGCGCCACCAGGTCGAACGCCACGAAGCTCGCCGGGGCGACCCCGGACATCAGCGCGATCCGCTTGGCGGCCGGGTGGATCCGCGCCGACAGCAGGTCGAAGTCCAGCCCCTGCGGGCCGACCACGACGAGCTCTCCGTCCACCACGCACCTGCTGGGCAGCTGCTCGAGGAGCGGCTCGACGAGCTCGGGGAAGTAACGGGTCAGCGGTCGTTCGTTCCGGCTCTGCAGCAGCAGATCGTCGCCGTCGCGGAACACCAGGCACCGGAAGCCGTCCCACTTGGGCTCGTAGAGGAGGTCGCCCTCGGGGATCTCCCGGACGGCGCGAGCGAGCACGGGCTTGAGCGGGCTCGGTACCGGGAGGTCCACACCCCATCTCTACACCTCGCGGCCCGACCCCGCAGGCCATCGTCCGCCTTTGGGGTGGTCAACCGCCCACAGGTAGCGTGCCCCACATGGAGCGACCGATCCGTGACCTCGTCGCCGACCTGGAGGAGCGTCAGGCGCAGGCCCTGACGCCCGGGTCCCAGCGTTCGATCGACCGTCAGCACGAGCGGGGCAAGCTGCTCGCCCGGGAGCGGCTCGAGTACCTGCTCGACGAGGGGTCGTTCCACGAGCTCGACATGCTCGCTCGGCACCGTGCGGGTGACTCGCTGCCGGAGCACCCCTACGGGGATGGCGTGATCACCGGTTGGGGCACCGTCGACGGACGCAAGGTGTTCGTCTTCAGCCAGGACTTCACCGTGTTCGGCGGAGCGCTCGGTGAGGTGTTCGCCGAGAAGATCCACAAGCTCATGGACCTGGCCCTGAAGGTCGGGGCGCCGGTGATCGGACTGAACGACGGCGCGGGGGCCCGCATCCAGGAGGGGGTCGTCTCGCTCGCGAGCTACGGCGGGATCTTCTACCGGAACGTGCTGGCCTCGGGTGTGACGCCGCAGATCAGCGTGATCATGGGCCCGTGCGCCGGCGGGGCCGTGTACAGCCCGGTCATGACCGACTTCATCTGCATTGTGGATGAGACCACCTACATGTTCATCACCGGACCGGACGTGGTGACGCAGGTGACGGGCGAGGAGGTGTCCCAGCAGGATCTGGGCGGCGCCCGGATCCACACGGGTCGTTCCGGGGTGGCGCAGTTCATCTCGGCCGACGACAAGTCCTGTCTGGACGACGTGCGTTACCTGTTGTCGTTCCTCCCGTCGAACAACCTCGAGGAGTCACCCGAGGAGCTGACCGACGACCCGGCGGATCGGCGGTGCGAGGAGCTCTACGACGTGCTCCCGTCCTCACCGAACCTGCCCTACGACATGCGCGACATCGTCCGGTCCGTCGTCGACGACGGCGACTTCTTCGAGTACGCGGCGTCGTGGGCCGGGTCCATGATCTGCGGGTTCGCCCGGCTCGGCGGCCGGGCGGTCGGTGTGGTGGGGAACCAGCCCGCCATGTACGCCGGGGTGCTCGACATCGAGTCCTCGTCGAAGGCGGCCAGGTTCGTGCGGACCTGCGACGCGTTCAACATCCCGCTCGTGACCTTCGTGGAC
>SXMI01000051.1 GCA_005777415.1 Actinomycetota bacterium
CCGCTCGACGACGACTCGTTGCCGCCGCACGCCGCACCGAGCAGCGCCAGCGTTGCGACCACGACGACCACCCAACGGGTGCGCACGATCTGTTCCATGGTTCCCCCCACGGTTCACCGGTTCCCCACGAACCGGACGCCGGGACGTTACCCGCCCGGCCCGTCACCGTTGGTGTCCACCTGGAGCGGGTGACGGGCATCGAACCCGCATGACCAGCGTGGGAGGCTGGGACTCTAGCCATTGAGCTACACCCGCGAGCCGCTGCGCAGCAGCGGTGCAACCTGCAACCTAGCGGCAGCATCCGCGTCCACGGAACCCGGCGTCCCTACGATCGCAGGGTCGGTCGGGCCACTGGTCGGCTTCGTCGGACCGTGGAGGTGCACACATGTTGGCCAAGAAGCTGGGAGCCGAGTTCATCGGCACGTTCCTGCTCGTCCTGGGCGGCTGCGGCTCGGCGATCTTCGCCGCCAAGGCCTTGTCGGGGGCCCGCAACGAGATCGGCATCGGTGGGGTGACGCTGGACGCCGCCGGGATCGTCAACAGCGGGATCGGCTACCTGGGCGTGAGCTTCGCGTTCGGCCTGACCGTGCTGTGCGGGGCCTACGCCCTGGGCCACGTCTCGGGTGGACACTTCAACCCGGCGGTGTCGATCGGCCTGGCGACGGCGAAGCGGTTCGAGTGGCGCGAGGTCCCCGCGTATGTCGTCATCCAGTGCGTGGGCGCCATCGCCGCCGTCGCCGTCCTCTGGGCGATCCAGACCAGCCGGCCCGGTGGTTTCGAGATCAGCCAGGGCGCGTTCGCCTCGAACGCCTACGGCCAGGAGAACGGCCGCATCTTCTACGACCTGCCGGGTGCGTTCATCGCCGAGGTCGTGCTCACCGCGCTGTTCCTCATCGTGATCCTGGGCGTGACCACCAAGGCGGCGTCCAAGGCCCAGGCGGCCATCGGCATCGGATTCATGCTCACGCTGATCCACCTGATCAGCATCCCGATCACGAACACCAGCGTGAACCCGGCCCGGTCGCTCGGCCCGGCGCTGTTCGAGGGCGGCACCGCGTTGACCCAGCTGTGGCTGTTCATCGTGGCGCCGATCATCGGCGGCGCCGTGGGTGCGGTGCTCTGGAAGCTGGCCACCGGCGGTGACGAGGTCCAGACCGGCGAGGAGCTGATGGACGGGATCGAGGAGCAGTGAGCTCCTGACGGATGGGCCCGCGTGCCGGGCCCGATCCGATCGCAGCGAGCGTCCCGGGCTCAGGCCCGGGCCGCTCCGCGTCCGAACCGCCGGGTGCCGGGCAGGGCCCGGATGCGTCGCCCGACCGGCCGTCGCCAGGTCCAGGACCGGCCGGGTGGTCGTCCAGCAGCCCGGCCGAGGGCCCAGGCGACGGTGTAGGCGCCTCCGTTGATCGCACCGTGCAGCATCACGGGGGCCAGCACGCTGCCCGAGCGGTTGCGCAGCCAGGTGAAGACCAGTCCGGCGGCCGTCGTCCCCGCCACGCTTCCCGCCACCGCCGTGGCGGCGGCGGCCCCCGAGGGGAGCTCGCGCAGGGTCGGGTTGGCCTCGGCCAGTCCTGACGCGGGCAGGATGTGCCAGAGCCCGAACAGCCCCGCTGCGCTCAGGTCGGCCCGGACCGCCCAGTTCGGCTCGGCGGCGAAGCGCTGGCGGAACATGGCCGGCAGCACGCCCCGGAAGGCGACCTCCTCGGCGAGCACCGTGCCGAACGGGATCTCCACCAGCACCCGCCAGAGCACCTCGAGCGGCACGACGTTCTCGGCCCGGTCGTCGCGGAACGCGGCCCGGGTCCGGGGCACGGCCACGCCGGTGGCGTAGACCGCCGCCACCGCCGCCGCAGCGGCTCCGCCCCAGCGGAGGCCACCCAGGAGGTGTCGGCGAGACAGGCCCAGTTCGGCACCGCTGCACCCCCCGGCGGTCCGGGCCCACCACACGAGTCCGCTCGCCACACCGACGTTCCACGGCACGTAGGCCCACCGGGGCAGCACCCGGTTCGTCATGACGTTCGACACGCTCAGCGCGGCGACGACGCCGACCGCCGGCCAGGTCTCGGGGACGGCCCGGTTGGGTCGGACCGACAGGTCGTCCCACCAGGCGGGGCCGCCGTGGTCGTGGGGGAGGTGGTCGAAGGTCCTCGGCCCGGCGGACGGGCGCGTCCCGACCGGCGTGCTCACGGACGCCGAGGTTCCGAACCGGCTCCGGTGACCGTCGGGCGCCGTCCCGAGGTCGACCAGCGCGCTCCCGTGGTCCGTTGACCGAGCCGGAGGGGGGTGGTCCTGGCCCGGGTGTCGACCGCCGGGGCGGTGTCGTCCGGCCCGTCCGGTCCGCCCGCCGCGTCCGGTCCGCTCGCCGGGGCCTCCGGGGCCTCCGGGGACTCCGGGGACTCGGCTGCGTCCGGCCCCTTGATCCGTTCCGCCCGCTCCTTCTCGAGGCGCCGCAGCTCGACCTCGACGTTGGCGAGCTGATCCTCGGTGTAGGGGAGGCGGTAGCCCTCGGCGACGAATCGCGCGGTGTCGGCCCGGTAGTCGTGGCCGGTGGAGCGGAACTGGCCCGGCTCGTTGCGCATGGCGTTGGCGGCGTCGATGAGCGTCTGGAACGCCGTCACCACCGGGTACCAGTGCTGCGACTCGGGCACGCCCCGGCCACGGGGGTCGTCGAGCCAGTCGGGCCGGCTGTAGAGGATCGACGGGTCCACGTGCGTGATCGGGTCGTTGTCGTGGCTGAGCTGCACCACCCGCAGCTCGTCGCGCTCGGTGGGGCTGAGCTGCTCGAGCTCCTCCCAGCGGTCGAACACGCCGACGGTCCCGTCGGGAACGAGCGCTCCCGGTCGATCGAGCCCGGCCTTGGACCACTTGGCCAGGTGCGGCATCCCGAACCAGAGGGCGCGGTCGATGCTGTAGCGGTCGAAGCCCTCGATGCCCTCCTTCATGACGACGTCCGAGGACGCCCAGGCCCCCAGGCTCTCGCCGAAGACGAGCACGGTCGGTCGCTGCTCCTCGGGGATGCCGAGCAGGCGCTGGTGCACGCCCCAGACGAGCCCCCGGAACTGTCGCCGTCCCTGGCGGACCTTCTGCAGCGACAGGAAGGACGGGTAGCGGCCGTACTGGATGCACACCGAGGCGACGTCGCCCCGGGTGAAGAACTCGGCGGCCTCGATCATGGTGTGGTCGACCCAGCCGGTACCGGTCGGTGAGATCAGGAGCAGGTACTTGCGGTCGTAGGCGCCGGTGCGCTCCATCTCCTCGAGTGCGATCTCGGTCCGGCTCGTGGAGTGGATCGGGTGGCTGTTGAAGCCGACGAAGATCCGAATCGGGGACTCGGCGGGCTCGCCCATCGTCTCGGTGATCAGCTCGGGTTCGAGGGCGTCGAGGACGAAGCGCCGTCCCTGCTGGCCGAGCTCGTCGAACGGGCAGAGGCTGTCGGGCGATCCCGAGACGAGCGGCGACGTCGGCGGCTCGTTGTACCCGGGGTCCACGTGCTCGTTGGAGCGACCGATGTACGACACACCGCCCCAGTAGAGGCCGGCTGTGCCCGCGGCCCAGAACGCGGCGTTGGCGCCACGGGCCAGCAGGTTCTTGGTGATCCCGGGGCCCAGGTACCGCTGCAGGCCGCGCCGCGACGCGCGGTAGCCGACTGCGATCCCGGTCCCGACGACCGTGACCGCCGCGGTGTTGGCGATCGAGCGCGGCAACGTCAACGGGAGCTTGTCGAAGTCGTCGGTGAAGAACGACCGCCGCTCGGCCAGGTAGTGGCGCGACGCCCACAGCGCCGCCCCGAGCGACGTCCCGGTCGTCACCGTGAGGCGCAGCGCACTGCGCTCGTCTGCGGAGGCGTCGGGTCGCACGGCGCTGAGCACGTCGTAGAGCGCGCCGCCCGCGGCGCCGAGCTCGAGGAGCTCGCCGCTCAGGTGGGCGACCTCCGAGGGCCAGGCCGGACCCTCGCCCCGCGGGACCATCCGCAGCCCCCGGCCCGCGCCCACCAGTCCGGCGCGCACGGCGAGTCGCAGGACGAGCGACGACGACCCCCCGGTGAGGCCGTCGGTGAGCTGTTCGACCTTGGCGCTCACGCCCCGGGCCGAGAGCACCGACAGCCCGCTGACCACGCCCTGGTGCAGCGAGGTGCGCGGCATGAGGGACGGCTGCATGGACCGGATGAAGTTGCTCGTCTGCAGCGGAGCGCCCGGGGAGGACGTCAGCGGCGAGACCAGGGCGAGCACCGACTCGAAGCGCTCGAGCCAGCTCCGTTCGGTGCCGAGGTGGACCAGGTCCACGTCAGCGGTCCCGACGGGCGCCAGGACGTCCGGTTCGTCGAGGCCGCCGAGCGGCGTGACGGCCTGATCGGGAGCGGGGGCGGGAGCGGCGGTCGCCGGCTGTGTTCGGGAGCGGAACATCGCATCAGCGTAGACGGGACCGTGGAGGGCTCCACCGTCCCGGGCGGGGACGTATCGACCGGCAGCGTTACGATCCCCGATGTGCCGGGACGCAGGATCGCCGAGCGCCTGGGCGCCGCGGGTGCCGAGCTCGGCGAGCGTGTGGACGCCCTGGCGCAGCGGTCGCACCCGTTCGGCATCGCCCGGGCCGTCGTGCGCCGTTCGGGCGCCGGGACCGGGTCGCTCGTGGCGGGCCACCTGGCCTACCGGATGTTCCTGTTGCTGCTCCCCCTGGGGGCGGTCGTGGTCGCCCTCGCCGGGATCGACCCGGCCACCGTGGGCGACGCCTCGGCCCACCTCGGACTGGGGCGTTCGATCACATCCACCATTGCGGCGGCCGGCGGGGACACCCGGCGGAGCGGGGTGCCGCTGCTCCTGACGGGGCTGCTGGCGTTCCTCCTGGCGTCCTGGGGCCTCCTCGGTGCGCTCCAGTACACCGCTGCGCTCGCGTGGCGTAGCCCGACGCGTCGGTTCCCGGGCAAGGGTCGGACCCTCCTGCGGTTGGCCGGCAGCGTGGCGGTGTTCGTCGGCGTCCTCTACCTGTCGGTGATCGTCCGACGCGCCGGGCTGCTCGCCGGTCTGGCGGCTGCGACCGCCAACACGGCGGCGGCGTTCGTGGCGTTCTTCGGGCTCTCGTGGATCCTCCCGCGTCGCTCCCGCGAGTGGTTCTGGTTGCTCCCGGGGGCCGTGGTCGGTGCCGCTGGTGTCCTGGCGCTCCAGCTCGTCGGTTCGTACTGGTTGCCCGGCAAGGTCTCGGCGGCGTCCGGTACCTACGGCGTGCTCGGCGTGGCGCTCGCCGTCCTGACCTACCTGTTCCTGGTGGGCCTGCTCATCTGGATCGTGGTCCTCCTCGACGCCGCGGTCTGGGAGCGATTCGGGGGTGAGGCGCCGGGTCCGCTCCGCCGCCTCGCCCAGCTGATCCCGATCCCGACGACGACGTTCGGCTCGGGCTACGTCCCGGACGACGGCACGGCGGACACCGTCGGCGGACCCGAGCTCGGCGGGGGCTCTGCCAGACTCCCGTCGTGAGCATCGGCGTCCCACCACCGACCTCGCTGTCGTCGCTGCTCGACCGGGTCGTCCCGGGGACGGACGTGATCGTGCCGCTCGGCAACGGTGAGCCGGTCGCGTTCCTCGATGCGCTGGAGGAGCGTGGCGGCTCGCTCGTCGACGTCCGGGTCCACCAGATGCACCCCATGCGCCGTCGCCGCCACCACCGGGGCGAGTTCGGCGACCGGATGCGGCACGTCTCGTACTTCCTGAGCGCTGCGATCCGGGAGGACTTCTCCGCCGGCCACGTCGACCTGGTGCCCAACGACTTCCACCGGGTGCCGGTCCTGATGCGACGGCGGTGCGATGCACCAATGCTGGTCGTGGCCGCCTCGCCCCCCGACCACCTGGGGATCGTCTCGCTGGGGGTCACCGCCGACTACGCGGCGGCGCTCCTGGGCGAGGTGCCGGTCGTGGTCGAGGTCAACCCGAACATGCCCCGGACCTCGGGTGCGCACCTCCTGGCGCTCCGCGACGCGGTCGGTTGGTTCGAGGCCGCCACCGAACTGGTCGAGGTGCCGGTGCGTCCGCCCGACGACGTCGACCGGGCGATCGCCGCGCTCGTGGCCGAGCGGATCCCCGACGGGTCCACCCTCCAGGTCGGTGTGGGGGCCGTGCCCAGTGCGGTCGCCGAACTGCTCGCCGACCACCGTGACCTGCGCATCCACAGCGAGCTGTTCGGCGATGCGCTCGTGGGGCTCGTCGAGTCCGGGGCGGTGCGGCTCCGGGGCCGGGAGGGCGAGCCCACCATCGTGACGACGACCTCGTTCGGGTCCAGCGACCTCTACCGGTGGCTCGGCGAGAACGACCTGGTCGAGTTCCGGTCCGTCGACCACACGAACCACCCCCGGGTGGTCGGGTCCCAACCCCGACTCAGCGCCGTCAACGCCACCATGCAGGTCGACCTGCTGGGGCAGTGCGCGTCGGAGTCGCTGGGGCACCACTACGTGTCCTCCACCGGCGGTCAGGCCGACTTCCTGCGCGGCGCCCAGCTGGCCGAGGACGGACAGAGCTTCATCGTGACGCCGTCGACGGCGCTCGACGGGACGGTGTCGCGGATCGTGGCCGAGCTCAGCCCGGGTGCGGTGGTCAGCGCCCACAAGAACGTGGTCGACAAGGTGGTCACCGAGCACGGGGTGGCCGAGCTCGAGGGCCGGACGCTCGCCGAACGGGCCGAGGCGCTGGTCCGGATCGCAGCCCCGCAGTTCCGGGACGGGCTGCGGGCGGCGGCCCGCCGCCTCGTCGGCACCTGACCGCGACTGGTGGTCGGGACGGCGAGATTCGAACTCGCGACCCCCGGCTCCCAAAGCCGGTGCGCTCCCAGACTGCGCCACGTCCCGTGCGCTGCACCCTACCGTCGAGCCCGAGCGGGGTCGGGCGCTGCGCCGATGGCGGGCGTCACCCGGGGCATCGGTAAGCTGCCCCTCCTGTGCATGCGACCGTGAACACCGAACCCGAAGGCCTCGACGAGAAGACCGGCGACTTCGTCGTCCTCGAGGTCACCGTGACCGAGGACGAACTGGCCCCGATGGTGGATCGGGCCTGGAAGGAGATCGCCGCCGAGGTGAAGCTGCCGGGCTTCCGCCCCGGGCGGGCCCCACGGAAGCTGCTCGAGGCGCAGCTCGGGTCCGACTACGCCCGGGCCGAGGCGCTCCGCAAGGCCCTGCCCGAGTTCTACGCCGAGGCGGCCATCACCCACGACGTCGACGTGATCGCGCCGCCCGAGCTGTCGATCACCTCCGGCGAGGAGTCCGGTGACCTGACGTTCACCGCGACCGTCGAGGTCCGGCCCACGATCGTGGTCGCCGGGTACGACGGGTTGCGGGTCGAGGTGCCGTCCCCGGTCGTGACCGACGACGAGATCGATGCCCAGGTGGACCGGATCCGCTCGCAGTACGGCGAGCTCGTCGAGGTCGAGCGGGTGGCGGGCGACGGCGACTACGTCCGGATCGACATCCACGGGACCCGGGACGACGAGCCGGTCGAGGGACTCACCGCCGACGACTACAAGTACCTGATCGGCTCCGGGCTGATCGCCCCCGAGTTCGACGAGCACCTGGGCGGCGCCTCGGTCGGTGACGTCGTGCAGTTCACCGCCGCGGCCCCCGGTGGGGACGACGAGGACCCGGTCGACTTCCGCCTGCTGGTCAAGGGGGTCGAGGAGCGGGTGCTGCCGGAGTTGACCGACGAGTGGGTGGCCGAGGCCACCGAGTTCGACACGGTCGAGGAGCTGCGCGACGACCTCCGGTCGACCGCCGCGGCCCAGCGTGAGGACCAGACCCGCTCGTCGGTCCGGGTCCGGATCGGTGCGGCCCTGGCGGCGCTGGTGGACGGCGACGTTCCCGCGTCGATGGTGTCCCAGGACGTGCAGTCCCGGTTGCAGGGTCTGGCGTACCAGCTCCAGGGCCGGGGGATCGCGCTCGACGACTACCTGCGGATCACTGGCCGGGACCCGGAGACCTTCACCGCCGAGCTGCAGGAGGCCTCGGACGAGGCCGTGCGGACCGATCTGGCCCTGCGGGCGGTGGCCGCCGCCGAGGGCCTCGAGGTCGACGAGGACGAGATCGACCACGAGATCGTCCACCTCATCGGCGATTCCGACATCACGGTCGAGGACGCCCGCGAGCAGCTGCAGTCCGAGGGTCAGCTCTCGGCGGTACGCTCGCAACTGCTGAAGCGGGCCGCCATGGAGTGGCTCGTCCAGCACACCGAGGTCGTCGACCCCGACGGCGTCGCCGTGCCGGCGGAGCTCCTCGAGCTCCCCGAGCACGACCACGACCACGACTGAACCCCCCGCACCGGGGACCACGCCAGGAGCGAGCGAGTGATCGAGCCGACCAGCTACTACATGCCGAGCGTCGAGTGGGAGACGCCCAAGGGGACCCGCCAGTCCGACCTGTACTCCCGCCTGCTCCGGGAGCACATCATCTTCCTCGGGACCCCGATCGACGACACGGTCGCCAACCTGGTCTGCGCCCAGCTGCTGGTCCTCGAGTCCGAGAACCCCGACCGGGACATCAGCATCTACATCAACTCGCCCGGCGGCGACATCAACGCGCTGATGGCCATCTACGACACCATGCAGTACGTCCGGCCCGAGATCGCCACCCTGTGCTTCGGCCAGGCCGCGTCGGCCGCTGCGGTGCTGCTCGCGGCGGGCTCGCCCGGGAAGCGCCTGGCACTGCCCAACGCCCGGGTCCTGATCCACCAGCCCTACGCCCAGTCGGGATACGCCCAGGTCTCGGACCTCGAGATCGCCGCCAACGAGATCCTGCGACTCAAGTCGACCCTCGAGCACGTGCTCGCCCACCACACCGGCCAGGACGTCGAGCGGATCTCGCGGGACACGGACCGCGACTACGTCATGACGGCGGCCGAGGCCAAGGAGTACGGGATCATCGACGAGGTGATCGACACCCGGAACCCGGCCGACAACAGCGGTCCCATCGCCGCCATCCGCTGATCGGCGGCGTCCTGCCGCTCAGTCCGTCACGGGGCGCCC
>SXMI01000052.1 GCA_005777415.1 Actinomycetota bacterium
CGCGCCGAGCGCGGCGCCGGCCCAGAGCAGCGTGCCCCGGGGGGCGGCCGCCCAGGGGGCCGTCCGCAGGGGGCGCTCCACCCAGTGGAACACCGCCCATGCCAACAGCACCGCCACGACGGATCGCACCAGGATCACCGGCCAACCGACGAACCAGGTGCCCGACGGCCGGATGAAGAACACCAGCGGCCAGTGGATGAGATAGACGGGATAGCTGATCCGGCCGAGCCACACCGCCGGTGCGAACCCCAGGATCCGGGCCGTCGGTCCCTCGCTGAGTGCGCCGAGGATGAGCCCGATGCTGACGAACGAGAACAGCGGGAGACCGCCCCGCAGGACCCACGGATCGGACTCCGACACGGTGGTCCAGGCGATGACCGACACCACGAGCGCAGCCGCCCCGACCCAGGTCCACCACCGGCCCCGGGGCACGCCGCGATGGTGGATCCACACGGCGAGCAGACATCCGGCCACGAGCTCGGCGGCCCTCGAGTCGGTGCCGAAGAACTCCCGCTGGGGGGTCGAGTCGACGAGCAGGGTGCTGACCAGTGAGGTCACACCGATCAGCACCAGCGCGGCCGTCAGCCAGGTCGCCAGGTGACGGCGCAGGGCCGTGACGGCGAGGACGACCAGGAACAGCCCCAGGTAGAACTGCTCCTCCAGGGACAGCGACCAGAAGATCCCGAGCGGCCCGAGCAGCCGGCCCGCCTCTCCCTGGTCGGCCCAGATGATCGCCTGCCAGTTGGCCACGCTGAACAGCGGGCCCAGCAGGTCGCTCCCGGGGAGGTCGTAGAGGGTCGTGGGCCAGACGAGCGGCGCCACGGCGACCACCACGACGACCAGCACCGAGGCCGGGAGCAGACGTCGGAACCGGCGACTCCAGAAGCCCCGGCCGTCGATCCGACCGGTGCGCTCGTGCTCGGCGAGCAGGAGCGCAGTGATGAGGAAGCCCGACAGCGTGAAGAAGGTGGACGGGGCGAAGAATGAACCGGGCGCCAGGACACGCTGGGGAACCCACCCGGCCGTGATCGAGTAGTGGAACAACAGGACCGGGAACACCAGCAGGCCGCGGAGGCCGTCGAGCCCCGGCACGTAGGGGATCCGGGTCGGCCGGACGGTGGTCTCGATCTGCACGACGTCGGCATCGTACCCGTCGGTCCCGACCCGTTCGCGTGTCCCCCGCTACCGTCCGGGCGTGCCCGGTGCGAGCGGATCCTGGTCGGCCGCCGTGGTCGCGCCCCCCGTCCGGGGGACGCGGTCCGGCCGGGCCGCCGGACTGGCCGCCCTCTGGTGGGCGGCCGGACTCGTCGCAGCCCTCCTCCACGCCGGACTGTGGGCGACGCCGAACCTGGAGACCTTCGCGTCGGCGGCCGTCGCGTTCCCGGGGGCGCCACCGGCGGCCGGCGGGCCCGGCGACTACGTGCTGGCCACGCTGTCGACGATCGGCCTCGGCCACCTGACCGGGTGGACCGACCCGCACGAGTTCGCCCGGCTCCACCTGCTGCTCGTGGTGACGGTCACGGCGGGACTCGTGGCCCTGGCGTGGCATCGCGGTGGCCTGGTGCTCGCGCGCGGGCTCGCCGTGGTCCTGACGGCCTCACCGCTGGTGAGCGTGTCCCTGCAGTGGCTCGGCCAACCGGACATGGTGACGGGCGGTTCCGCTCTGGCCGCCGTCCTCGTCCGACGACGCCGCTGGATCGTCGTGCTGGGTCTCGTGGCCGGCTGGACCCATCCGGAACAGGCGCTCCTGGCGTTCGCCGGTGTGGTCCTCGTCCGATGGGCCTGGCCGGAGCCCGACCTCACCGGGAGCGGCCCGGCCGAGGCGCGACGCCGTCTGGCCCTCGACGCCACGGCCGCCATCGGATCAGTGCTGTTCGCGGCGGTCACCGCCCGGATCTGGCTCGCTGCCGCCGGCATCACGATCAGCCGCTCCCGGGTGGAGTTCCTGGAGCTGGGCCTCCCCGCCTTCGCCGAGCACCACGCCGCTGCGCCTGCGGCGCTCGTGTGGAACCTCCTGGGCGCGCTCTGGCTGCTCGTCGCCGGACTCGGGGCCGCGGCGGCGTGGACGCGCTGGCGACCGGGTGGCGGACGCCTCGCCCTCAGCGGACTCGCCGTCGCCGTTGCCGCCCTGGTCCCCACGTTCCTCACGCTCGACGAGACCCGGGTGTTCGCCGTGCTGACCGCGCCCGCCCTGGCGGCGATCGCGTGGTTCGTGGCCCGGCTCCCGGAGCGGCTCGGGCCGTGGGCCGCCGCAGTCGCCCTCGTCATCTCAGCGATGATCCCGGCCGGGTTCTCCACCGGGACCAGCGTCTGGCGCCACCGCCTCGACTCGCGAGCCATGGCCACCTTCCTCGTCGACGGGTCCCGACCCGAGGATGCCCCGGCGCTGAGCCTCTGGCTGCTGGCCCCGCTCGAGGTCCGGATCCCGACCCTGCCGGGCGGGGACTGATCCTGCCGCTCGGCCCCTGACGGTCGCAGCTAGCGTGCGGATGCGCATGGCCGTCCCCGACCCCACCGCCCCGGACCGCCGTCTGCGCCTGCCATCGCCCGGGGTGCTGGCCCTGCTGGCGGTCGCCTACCTGCCGCTGCTGCTCACCCGACCCGGGCAGGTGGGCGCCGACACCAAGACCTACCTCTACCTGGACCCGTCACGACTGCTGAGCCGGGCCCCGTGGATGTGGGACACCAGCATCGGTCTGGGCACGGTGACCCACCAGAACATCGGCTACCTGTGGCCGATGGGCCCGTACTACTGGGTCGCCGAACAGCTCGGACTGCCCGACTGGGTGGCACAGCGGCTCTGGCTGGGCACCATCATCGCCGCGGCCGGCCTGGGCGTCCGGTTCCTGCTGCGGGAGCTGCGCTGGGACGGCGCCGGGGTCACGGTGGCCTCGTTCGCCTACGCGCTGAGCCCCTACCTGCTCCACTACGGCGCCCGGATCTCGGTGATCCTGCTGCCCTTCGCCGGCCTGCCCTGGCTCGTCGCCCTGGCCTCACGGTCGGTGCGCTCGGGTGGTTGGCGTTGGCCCGCGGCCTTCGCCCTCGTCACCCTCACCGTCGGCGGGGTGAACGCAACCTCCCTCCTGCTCGTGATGGCGGCACCGCTGCTCTGGCTGCTCCACGGGGTGACCGTCGGACGGACCGCGTCCTGGCGCGACACCCTCCTCGCCGGGATGCGGATCTGCGTGCTGACGCTCGTGACGTCCCTGTGGTGGATCGTCGGCCTCGCCCTCCAGGGCACGTACGGCATCCCGATCCTGCGCTACACCGAGACCTACGCCACGGTCGCGAACGCCGCCCTGTCCACCGAGCTCCTGCGGGGACTCGGCTACTGGTTCTTCTACGGGCGTGACGCGCTGGGCTCCTGGATCTCGGCGGCGGAGCGCCTGACCCAGTCCATCCCCGCCCTGACGCTCTCGTTCCTGCTGCCGGGTCTGGCGCTGGTGGGCGCGACCGTCACCCGGTTCCGCAACCGGGGCTTCTTCGCGCTCCTGGTCGCCGTGGGCGTCCTGATCGGCGTCGGCTCGCACCCGTGGGATGCGCCGACCCCGGCCGGGTCGGTCTTCCAGGCCTGGACGGGCACCGACGCCGGCCTGGCGTTCCGGTCGACGCCGCGAGCGGTTCCGCTCGTGGCGCTGGGCCTCGCCGTCCTGCTCGGCGCCGGCGTCGCCGCCATCGGCCGGGCCCGCCCGTCCTGGCAGCGACCCGTCGCCGTGGCGGCGCTGTTGCTCATCTGCCTCAACCAGTGGGCGCTGTTCGGCGGCGAGTTCGTGGACCGGAACCTGCGTCGTCCCGAGGAACTGCCCGCCCACTGGAGCGAGGCGGCCGCCGCACTCGATGCCGATCGCACCGGGACCCGGGTGCTGGAGGTTCCCGGAACCGACTTCGCGTCGTACCGCTGGGGCGAGACCGTCGACCCGATCACGCCGGGGCTGATCGACCGTCCGTACGTGGCCCGGGAGTTGATCCCCTACGGGACGCCCCCCTCGGCGAACCTCCTGAACGCACTCGACCTCCCCCTGCAGCAGGGCACCGCCGACCTGCGGGCACTCGCTCCCGTCGCCCGGCTGATGGGGGTGGGCACCGTCGCCCACCGCGGTGACCTCCAGTTCGAGCGCTTCCGAACGCCACGTCCGGACACCACCGCCGCGGCCCTGGGGGCTGCACCCGGACTGGTCCCCGGTGAACGGTTCGGAACCGAGGTCCGCAACGACGCCAGTCCCCTCCTTCCGCTCGACGACGAGGTGGCGCTCGGCGCCCCGCCCGGCACCCCACGGGCTCCCGCCGTGAGCCTCTTCGAGGTCGCCGACCCCGACCTGCCCGAGCGGACCGTGAGTGCGGCCGCGCCGACGCTCCTCGCCGGGGACGGTGCGGGCATCGTCGGTTGGGCCGCGGCCGGCGGGCTGGATCCGGGGAACCCCATCTTCTACAGCGCCTCGTTCGCCACCGACCGGGAGTCGCTGGTCGACCAGGCGCAGCGACCCGGATCCCAGCTCGTGGTGACCGACACGAACCGCCGGGCGGCCCGGCGCTGGGGGTCGGTCCGCGAGAACGAGGGGGTCACCGAGTTCGCCGGGGAGACGGCGCTCGAGGACGACCCCACGGACAATCGCCTCGACCTGTTCCCGGGTGCCGCCGACGACGCCTCGACCGTGACGGAGCAGACCGGCGGCGCCGTCGCCCAGGCCTCCGGGTACGGCAACCCGGTCTCCTACACGCCTGCGGACCGGGCCGTCCGGGCGATCGACGGCGACCCGGCCACCGCCTGGCGGGTGGCGGCGTTCGGCGAACCCCGGGGCGAGTACCTGCAGGTGACCGTCACGGACGGCCCGGTCGTGGCGGACCACGTGGTGGTGCTCCAGTCGCAGCGGCCCGCCAACCGGTGGATCACCCGGATCGACCTCGCCCTCGGCGAGGGCGGGACCCTCAGCGTCCCCCTCGATGAGCGCTCCCGGAGCCTCCCGGGCCAGCGCATCGACTTCCCCGCTCAACCGCTCGACCGCGTCCGCTTGACCATCACCGAGACCAACGTCGGCGTCCTCGACCGGTACGTCGGCGTCTCGGACGTGGGCGTCGCCGAGCTGACGATCCCCGGGGTGGAGCCGGTCACCGAGGTGGTCCGACCCCCGACCGACCTGCTCGACGCCCTCTCCCCCGCCGACAGCCTCGCCCGACCGCTCACCTACCTGTTCCAGCGACGCGCCGCCAACCCCGCCGAGGTGGTCGTCGGCGACGAGGAGCTGCAGCTGCGTCGCTGGGTCGAGGGGCCGTCGCCACGCCGGGCCCACGTCTCCGGCACGGTCCGCCTCGATCCCGACCGGGACCCCCGATCGATCGATGCCCTGCTCGGCCTCCCCTCGTTGCGGGACGGCGGGACCGAGTTGACGGCCAGCGCGTCGCTGGCCGGTGACGCCTGGAGCCGTGCCACCTCGGCGGCCGATGGCGACGCCACCACGGCGTGGCAGGCCCCGATCGGCGATCAGCGGGGCCAGTGGATCGAACTGAACGCGGCCGAGCCGTTCGTGGTCGACGGCCTGGACCTGGTCGTCCGGCGGGACGGCCGGCACTCGGTGCCCACCCGGGTGTCGGTGACCCTCGACGACGGAGCCCCGGTCAGCCTGCCCGTCGACGTGGGCGGCGTGGGCGAGCGCGCCGACGGCGGCCTCGCCACGGTGCGGATCCCGGTGCCGGCCACGCTCGCCGAGCGGGTCCGGCTCACCATCGACGAGGTGGCGGAGGCCCGATCGGCGGACTGGTTCTCGGGCACCCCGACCACCCTGCCCGTGGCCATCGCCGAGCTGGGCGTCGGTCGGACCGTCCCCGCACCCGAGGCCGCCGCACCGTGGCGGTCGGGCTGCCGTGACGACCTGTTGGTCCTCGACGACGAGCCGATCGTCGTCGAAGCGAGCGGCACGGTCGGTCAGCTCCTCGGCCGGGAACCCCTCGTGTTCCGGCCCTGCGCCGGGTCGACCGACGGCGTGGGCCTCGATGCCGGCCGGAACCTGCTCGAGTCCGAGCCCGGGTCCCTGACGGGGCTCGACGTCGAGACGGTCTCCCTGTCCTCGGCCGCCGGGGGCGCACCGGGACGGATGACGCTCGTCGACGGTCCGGCGCCGTCACCGCCCGGCCCCGCCACCTCCGTCGCCCGTTCCGGCGGACTCGACTGGTCGTTCGACGTCACCGGCGCCTCGGAGCCCTACTGGGTGGTGCTCGGGCAGTCGCTCAGTCCCGGATTCCGGGCCGTGACCTCCGACGGCACCGATCTGGGACCGCCGACCTTGATCAACGGCTACGCCAACGGCTGGGAGGTGGACCCGGCCGTCGTCGGCGCCGATGCCACCATCCGGGTCACCTGGGCGCCGCAGCGCTTCGTCTGGTTCGGCCTGGCCCTCTCGGCGGTGGGCATCGTGGCCTGTCTCGTCCTGCTCGTGGTCGGCCGGGGACGACGACCGGTCCGGGACCTCCGGCCGGCCACCCGCCCCGTGCTGGTCGGACCGTGGCGCGGGACCGGCGACACCCTCGCCCCGGGTGCGGCGGCGCTCACCGGGATCGCCGCCGGACTCGTCGCGTGGGTCCTCGCCGGACCGGCGGTCGGGGCCGTGGTGGCCGGGCTCGCTGCGGTCGGCGTGGGCGTGCGACGCGGCCAACCGGCGATCCGGATCACGCTCCTGGGCGCATGGGCCGCGGCGGCCGGATTCGTCATCCTCAAACAGGCCCGCAACGGCTACCTGGTCGACTTCAACTGGATGAACCAGTTCGAGACCACGCACGCCTGGACGCTGCTCGTCGTGCTCCTGTTGGTGCTGGACCCGGTCGTCGTGCTCGTTCGGGGCCGGGTCAGTCGAGGGGACGACGACACACCGCGAACAGCACCAGGGTCGTCGGATCGATCGAGTCGGTGAGCGCGAAGTCATCGGCGGTGATGCCCGACTCGCCTCCGGTCTGCGACGACGAGGTGTACCGGTAGGCCAGCCGACGACCGGTCGCGTGCAACCAGACGAACGCCCCCCGGGGCAGCCGGTGGCGCAGGCCCAACGGGTCGAGCCGGAGGAGCTTGTCGGCCATGGCCCGGCGCTGGTCGAAGTCGGCCTTGGCGAACTCGTTCGCGTCGAGGCCGTGGATCTCGACCTCGGCGAAGTGCCGGCCGAGGGTGGCCCGGAGGTCCTCGGGGGTGAACAGGTACACGTGGTACGGGTTCTCGAAGTCCGCCGGGGCGTTGGGGGTCAGGAAGAACGCGACGCCGTCGTCGGCGAGCACGCGGGAGACCTCCCGCACGTGAAGCTCCGGGTCGACGAAGTGCTCGATGAGGTGCGAGGAGCAGACGTGGTCGAACGCGCCGTCGCGGACCCCGATCCTCGACCCGTCGCCGCAGATCGCCTCCATCCCCGCGGATCCGTGGACCGCCACGGCAGCGGCGGCGGTCGCCGGGTCGTAGTCCACGCCGACGACGGAGCGGTCCGGGGCGGTGAATCCGACGCTCTCGTATCCCAGCCCGCAGCCGACGTCGAGGAGCCGGCCGGGCCCCAGCCGGGCCCGCACCTCGCGGTAGCCCGCAGCGTGCAGGGCCAGCAGCGAATCGGGGGTCTCCCCCTGCATCGGTCGTTCACCAGTGAGCTTCACGGTCCTCCTCGGGGCCGGTGACGCCGCGTAGTGTAGGTGGGCCGTGAACACGCCAGTCGCCAGCGAGGAGACTCGCCGTCGGATCGCCGACCTCGCCGCCGACAGCGGGATCGGGACCGTGCACCTGCTCGGGTGGCGCGACCTCGACGACGCCGAGGCGGGCGGCAGCGAGATCCACGCCCACAACATCGCCTCCATCTGGACCCAGGCCGGGCTGGCCGTCACCATGCGGACCTCCTCCTCGGCCGGCCGGCCCGCCCGGGCGACCCGGGACGGCTATGCCGTCAGCCGCCGGGGCAACCGCTACACGGTGTTCCCACGCTCGGCGGCCGCCGAGCTCACCGGCCGCCTGGGCCCCTGCGACGGCCTCGTCGAGATCTGGAACGGCATGCCGTTCCTGTCGCCCCTGTGGCGTCGTGGCCCCCGGATGATCTGGCTGCACCACATCCACGGTCCGATGTGGGCGATGAGCCAACCAGGTCCGATCGCCGCCGCAGGCGTGGCGCTCGAGGAGCGGATCGCCCCGCGCCTCTACCGGCGACAGCACGTGGTGACCCTCTCCAGCTCGTCGCAGGCCGAGCTCATCGAGCACGGGTTCGATCCGGGCCTGGTCGAGGTCATCCCGCCCGGGGTCGACCCCGGGTTCACCCCGGGTGGCGAACGGTCGTCCACCCCGCTCGCCGTGGCCGTCGGCCGGCTCGTCCCCGTGAAGGACTTCCCGCGGCTCGTGGCCGCCTTCGCCAAGGTCCACGCAGCCGTCCCCGGGGCCCGGCTCGAGATCGTCGGCGAGGGCTACGAGCGCCCCACGATCGAAGCGGCCATCGCCCGGGCCGGTGCCGGTGAGTTCGTCCGGCTGCGCGGCCGCACCTCGGACGCCGAGCTGCTCGACCTCTACCGCTCCGCCTGGGTGGTGACCTCGGCCTCCATCCGGGAGGGCTGGGGCATGACCATCACCGAGGCGGGCTCCTGCGGCACGCCGGCGGTCGTCACCGACATCGCCGGCCATGCGGATGCCGTCGTCGACGGCAGCTCCGGCCTGCTGGCCGTCGACGAACAGGCCCTCGTCGACGGACTGGTGCGGGTCCTCGGCGACGTGGCCGAGCGTGACCGGCTGGGGGCGGGCGCACTCCGGCGAGCGGCCACCCTGACCTGGGAGCACGCAGCCCTGGCCAACTTCGAGGTGCTCGCCACCGATGCCGCCGAGCGCAAGGGGGGTCGGGCGCGATCCAGCCGTGGCGCGGCCCTGGTGTCGACCACGTGAGCGAGCCGGACCCGGCGAACTCGTTCGTCCTCGGCGTCGACCTCGACAACGTCTGCGCCGACTACACCTCCGGCTACCGGGACGCGGTCGCCCGGTATCGGGGGGTCGACCCGGCCGAGCTCACCACCGAGGTGTCCTGGGACTTCGGGGAGTGGGGCCTCGACCGGGCCACCTTCCTGGCCCACCACCGGCGGGCGGTCACCGAGGGCCACCTGTTCGCGACCATGCCGTCGATACCGGGGGCGTCCGAGAGCATGTGGCGGCTCTCCGACGCCGGCGTGTGGATCCGGATCATCACGCACCGGCTCGTGTCCAACTGGTCGCACGCCACGGCCGTCGCCGACACGGTCCGCTGGCTCGACGAGCAGCGGATCCCGTACCGCGACCTGTGCTTCCTGGGAGCCAAGCCGCAGGTCGGCGCCGACATGTACGTCGAGGACGCCCCCCACACCGTGGAGGCGCTCCGGGGGACGGGCAACCGGGTGATCGTCTTCGACCAGCCCTACAACCGGCATCTGGACGGCCCCCGGGCCGCCACCTGGGCCGAGGTCGAGGCGCTCGTGACCGAGGCCGTGGTGGCATCGGGCCGCCCGTTCCCGGCGCCGCTGCCGCTCGATGGCCTCGACGCCGCGGGCGGGCGGCTCGACGGCCGGGGGTGAGCCCACGCCGGCGACCGGCGCGTTAGCGTCGTGTGACCACGAGCGAGGAGTCCTGTGAGCAGCCCCGACGAGGCGACCGAGACGAGCACGACCGGTACGACCGGGCCGGAGGGGAGCGCACCGAGCACCGGAGGTCCCTCGTCGCCCGAGGAGCGACTGAGCCGGACGTCGGCGCTGGTGGCGATCTTCGTGGTGAGTCTGGCCGGTCTCCTGCTGGAGGTGGCGTACACCCGGATCATCTCCTACAAGCTCTGGTACTACTACACCTACCTGGTCATCGGTCTGGCGCTGCTCGGCATCGGCAGCGGTGCCACGATCGTGGTCCTGTCGGCGTCGATCCGCTCGGCGGGCACCCGGAAGGTCCTCGGCCTCGCCAGCCTCTGGGGTGCGGTGAGCATCGTCATCGGCTACCTCGTGGTCAGCCAGGTCCCGATCAACACCCTGGCGCTGTGGAGCTACGGGACGGGCGCCTCGTTCAGGTCGCTCGCCACCCTGCTGGTCATCTGCCTGGCGCTCTTCGCCACGTTCATCGCCATCGGGGTGATGATCGCCGTCCTGCTGGGCCGTGGCGGCGACGACATCGGCCGGCTCTACTTCGCCGACCTGCTGGGCGCCGGGATCGCCGCGCTGGTGGTCGTCTTCCTGATCTCGTGGATCGGCCCGCCCTCGGTGGTCGCCGTCTCCGCCGCCTCGCTGGCGGCGCTCGCCGCCTGGGTCACCCCCGGCACCCGGCGCGCCCAACGGGGCAGCGCCCTCGGACTGGCCGTCCTGCTGGCCATCCCGGCGTTCCTGCCCGCACTCGTGCCCGACATCCGGCCCGAGGACACCACGGTGCAGCCCGGCCCCGGCCGGGTCTTCTCGTCCTGGGGTCCCGTGTTCCGCGTCGACGTCGACGAGATCGTGCCGGCCGAGGACCAGCCGCCGAACGAGGAGATCAAGGTCCTCACCCACGACGGCACGCCGGGCTCCGGACTGAACCGGTTCGGCGGCGACCCGGCGAGCGTGACCCGCTTCGATGCCGACCCGCGGGCCTGGCCCTTCGACATCCTGGGGACGCCACCGGACCGCGAGCTCATCATCGGCTCGGCCGGCGGCAACGAGATCGTGGCCTCGCTGTCGCGTGATGCGGCGCGCATCGACGCCGTCGAGTTGAACCCCGTGACGGTCGGCCTCGTCGAGGACACCTTCGCGGACTTCACCGGGAACCTCACGGACTTCCCCCAGGTCAACCTCACCCAGGGCGACGGCCGCTCGTTCCTGGCCCGCTCCAACGACCTCTACGACCTGGTCTGGTTCGTCGCCCCCGACAGCTACGCCGCGAACAACGCGGCCTCCTCCGGGGCGTTCGTGCTGTCCGAGTCGTACCTCTACACCGCCGACATGGTGGAGACGACCCTCGAGCACCTGTCCGACCGGGGCATCTCCGTGGCGCAGTTCGGCGAGGTGTCCTTCGCCGACCGGCCGAACCGGACCTCGCGCTACCTCCTGACCGTCCGGGAGGCGTTCGCCCGGCTGGGCATCGACGACATCAGCCAGCACGTGCTGGTGGCCACCTCCACCGATCCGTACTCGGGGGGACTGTCGACGATCGTCGTCAAGCGCACCCCGTTCACCCAGGACGAGGTCGACCGGTTCGTGGCCAGCGTGCCCGAGGCCAGTAGCGGGACGCTCGTCTACGCACCCGGGGCCGCCAACCCTCCGGGACTCGTCTCGTCGATCCCGGTCGCCGACCAGGCGGCGCTCGACGCCCTGCTGGCCGACTACCCCTTCGACGTGAGCGCGATCACCGACGACGCACCGTTCTTCTGGCACTTCGTGCCCTTCGACGACGTGCTGCGCTCCATCACGGAGTCGATCGACCCCGCCGACCGGGAGAACGCCGTCGGCGAGCGGGTCCTGCTGCTGCTCCTGGCGATCGCAGCGGTGTTCGCCGTGGTGTTCCTGGTCCTTCCGTTCCTCGTGATCCGCCGGGAGTGGCGGGCCCTGCCGGCGAAGGGGCTCTCGGCGGTGTACTTCGCGGCGCTCGGCCTGGCCTTCATGCTCTACGAGATCACGATGATCCAGCGCCTCACCGAGTACCTCGGGTTCCCGACCTACTCGCTGACCGTGACGCTCGCGTCCATCCTGGTCTTCACCGGACTGGGCGCCCTCCTGTCGAACCGGTTCGCCGACCGACCCCGCGCCGTGATCGGCCCGCTGCTCGGGGTCCTCGTGGCGCTCACGCTGCTCTACCGGTTCGGGCTCACCCCGCTCACCGACGCCACCCTGTCGGCCCCGTTCGCCCTGCGGGTGCTGATCTCGGTCCTCGTCCTCGCACCGCTCGGGCTGTGCCTCGGCATGTTCATGCCCCTCGGCCTGCGGACCGTGGGCGGCATGACGAACCACGCCGACGAGTACGTCGCCTGGGGCTGGGCCATCAACGGGGTCTTCTCGGTGATCGGGTCCGTGCTCACGACCATCCTGTCCATGAGCTTCGGCTTCCGGACCGTCCAGCTCCTCGCCATGGTGATCTACCTGTTCGCCGGGGCGGCGCTCTGGCAGCTCCGGGGTGTCCACGACCGGGTGGTGACCCCCCGACCGGGCTCCGACCCGGAGCCGGACAACGAGCAGGTCCCGCTCAGCGTCTGATCAGCGGTCCCGGGGCAGGACCGCGGCCGGTGGCGGGCCGAAGCGTCCCAGCACGACGTCACGCAGGCCGAGCAGCCGGGCCCGCGCGTCGAAGACCAGTGGCCGTCGCCCGGGACGCAGCACTCCGAGGACCACCTGGAACAGGGTGATCAGCGCCCGGATCGTGGCGTGGTAGCGCCCGCTCATCTCCCGGACGAGCAGCACCGTGTTGCGCGTCTGCAGGTAGTCCACGAGCGCCACGGACGAACCCAGGTGCAGGTTCCGGACGCCCGCATGGCGCACGAGGCCGACCCGCCAACCCCGGGCCCGGGCACGCAGGGCCAGGTCCGCCTCCTCGCAGTAGGAGAAGTACCGCTCGTCGAACAGGCCGACCTCGGCGATGCACGCCCGGCGCAGGAGCATGAGGGTGCCGTGCGGGTAGTCGACCTCCTCCCATCGCGGGCTCCCCTCGGACGACGGCACGGGGGCCGGAATCGTCATCCCACCGAAGTACGGGTCGATCACCGGCACCATCCCGTCGCCGACGTCGGCACAGGCCAGACCGGCGGCCGGCACGGAGCGGACGACGTCGAGCAGGCCCCGGACGCAGCCGTCGAGCAGATCGACGTCGTGCGGGCAGAGGGCGACCCAGTCGCCGTCGGTGGCGCGGTCGAGGAACCGTTGCAGGCCCACGTTGGCGCCCGGACCGAACCCGGCGTTGCGTCCGGACGGGACGATCTCCACCTCGCCCCGGTCCACCTCGTCGCACAGCGCCGAGCGGAGCAGTGCGATCTCGGCCGCACGGGAGTCGTTGTCGACGATCGTCACGACGGTCGGCACCTCGTCGCCGAGGATGCGCCGAACCGTGGCCGCACAGCGCTCGGCCTGGTTCCAGTGCACCACGACGAACCTGAGTGGTCCCTCCCGGTCGGCTCCCCCGCCCGTGGTCGGCACCTCGCGCTCAGACGAGCGGACGATCGGTGGGCGCCACCGGCCGGGGCAGGTCGGACTCACCCATCAGCAGTTCGTCGACCGACGCCGCGCAGGCCCGCCCCTCGGCGATCGCCCAGACGATGAGGCTCTGACCCCGACCGGCGTCGCCGCAGACGAACACGCCGTCGACGTTCGTCGACCAGTCGTCGTCACGGGCGACGTTGCCCCGCTCGTCGAGCTCGACCCCGAGCTGCTCGAGCAGGCCGGGGCGCTCCGGCCCGACGAAACCCATGGCGAGGAAGACCAGGTCGGCCTCGAGGACGCGCTCGGAGCCCTCGACGGTCACGAACCCGGGACGGCCGTCCACCTCGCCGGGTTCCACGTCGACGACGCGCAGACCACCGAGGGTGCCGTCACCGGCGTCGACGAACTCCACGGTGTTGACCGAGTAGACGCGGTCACCACCCTCCTCGTGCGCCGAGGACGTCCGGTAGATGAACGGCCAGGTGGGCCACGGGTTGGCGTCGGGCCGGTCCTCGGGCGGTCGGGGCATGATCTCGAACTGCGACACCTGCGCCGCACCCTGACGGTGTGCCGTACCCAGGCAGTCGGCACCGGTGTCGCCGCCACCGATGATGACGACCCGCTTGCCACCGGCGTGGATGGGCACGTCGTCCACCCCGAGATCGCCCTCCTGGGCCCGGTTGGCCCACGGCAGGTACTCCATCGCCTGGTGCACACCGAGCAGATCACGGCCCGGGATCGGGAGGTCACGCCAGGAGGTGGCACCGGTGGCCACGACCACGGCGTCGAACTGCTCCCGGAGGTCCTGGGCCTGAACGTCGACGCCCACCTCGATGCCGGTCCGGAACTCGGTCCCCTCGGCCCGCATCTGCGCCAGTCGGCGAATTGGTGCGTGCCCGGCGCGACATGCTGCGCAAAGCCGTGGGCGATGGTCTGGAGCCGTTCGTCATTCAGTTGGCAGGACGGGAGGCGCACTGGATGGCGGAGGGAGCCC
>SXMI01000053.1 GCA_005777415.1 Actinomycetota bacterium
AAGATCCTGAACTGGATGGCGACCATGTACGGCGGCCGGATCCGGTTCACCACCGCCATGCTGTTCGCCGTCGGCCTGGTCGCCATGTTCACCATCGGTGGCCTGTCGGGCGTGACGCACGCGTTCGCCCCGGCCGACACCCAGCAGACCGACACCTACTACATCGTCGCCCCCTTCCACTACGGGCTGTTCGGTGGTGCGCTGCTCGGGCTGTTCTCGGGCATGTACTTCTGGTGGCCGAAGGTGTTCGGCTACTTCCTGAACGAGAAGAAGGGGAAGTGGCACTTCTGGCTGATGATCATCGGCTTCAACCTGACCTTCGGGCCCATGCACATCCTGGGCCTGCAGGGCATGATGCGGCGGACCTACACCTACACCGAGGGTCAGGGGTTCAACGGCTGGAACCTGGTCGCTACCTTCGGCGCCTACCTGCTGGCGGTGTCCATCCTCGTGTTCATGTGGAACGTGGTGTCGAGTTACCGGGCCCACCGGCGCAATCCGGTCAACCCGGGCCCCGACCCGTGGGACGCCCGGTCGCTCGAGTGGATGGTCCCGTCGCCCACGCCCGAGCACAACTTCGACGAGGTGCCGGTGGTGGAGGACTTCGACGAGTTCTGGCACCGCAAGTACGGACACGACGAGAACGGTCGTCCGGTCCGGATCGCCGCGACCGAGGACGTGGTCCAGAAGGGTGACGCCACCGATGTGCACCTGCCGTCGCCCTCCTACTGGCCGCTCGTGCTGGCCGCCGGCATGCCGCTGGTGGGCTACGGGCTCATCTTCAACCTGTGGTGGGCGCTGCCCGGCGCGATCCTGATGATCGCCGGCATCTACGGCTGGGTGCTGGAGCCGTCGACCGACCCGTCGGCCGGCCACGGCGAGCACGGCGACGACCACCACGACGACGACGGCAGCGACGCGGCGGCGTTGGGTGAGCCGGCGTCGGACGAGGCCGCTGGTCAGGGCGAGGACGCTCCCGCCGACGACCGTGACGGCAGCGACCGGGTGCCCGAGCCGGCCATGGCATCCGCGACCGGCGGCGACCAGGACGGAGCCGAACGATGACCGACGTCGCCCTCGAGCCGATGGATGACGTGGAGTTCCCGGACGACGTCCACGCCACCTCCACCGGGATCTCCAACCCGAAGCTGGCGATGTGGACGTACCTGGCGTCCGACTGCCTCCTCTTCGGTGGTCTGATCTCGACCTACCTGCTGTACCGGAACCGTCCGGGGAACATCCCGGGGCTGTCCGGCTCCTCGCTGCGGGCCTCCGAGCTGTTCAACATCCCCTTCACGTCCATGACCAGCTTCGTGCTGCTGATGAGCTCGCTCACCATGGTGCTGGCCGTGAACTCGGCGATCCGCAAGGACGTCGACAGGATGCGGCTCTGGCTCGTCGCCACCGCCGTCCTGGGCGGGCTCTTCCTGGGCGGACAGGTCTACGAGTTCACCGAGTTCGTCCGCGAGGGCCTGGGCTTCACCTCCAACGTCTCGGCGTCGGCCTTCTACACCCTCACCGGACTCCACGGCGCGCACGTGGCGGTCGGCGTCCTGATGTTGATCTCGGCCGTCGTGTACGCCGCCCGGCGGACCCTGACCGCGGAGGCCGTCGAGGTCCTGGGTCTGTACTGGCACTTCGTGGACATCGTCTGGGTCGTGATCTTCGCGATCGTCTACCTGATCCCCTGAGGAGCGAGCGGTGAGCGCAACCATCGACGTCGACGACGACTCCCCGGTGCACCCGGGCGAGCACCACGATCACGGTCCCAGCGATGCGACCTACTTCAAGGTCTTCTGGATCCTCGTCGCCATCACGGCCCTCGAGGTCTCGACCTACTTCTGGGACGTCTGGTTCGGGGAGTCCTCGTGGAGCCTCGCCGTCCCGCTGCTGATCCTGCTGATGGTCGTGAAGTTCGTGCTCATCGCCTCGGTCTTCATGCACCTGCGGTTCGACTCGAAGCTGCTGACCCGCATCTTCTACTTCGGCCTGGCCGTGGCGTGCATCGTCTACCTGGTGGCGCTGGCGGTGATGAACATCTTCACCGACAACGGGAACCCGTGGTTCAACGATCCGCCGCCGGCCGTGACGCCGAGTGCGGTGGTGACGGGCGAGGACACCGGCGGCTGAATCGGCCGGCCCGGGACTGCGGCGTCAGTCCCAGCGGAACCAGCGGACCGCAGCGAGGGGTGCTGCGACAGCCCAGAGGGTGAGCGAGACCCACGCCCAGGTCCCGACGCTGCGGCCGGTGATGAGGGAACCCGTGGTGGCCTCGACGAGCGCGGCCGCGGGCAGGCACCGGGCGAACGCCGCCAGGGGGCCGGGCAGTTCCTCGATGGGGACGATCACGCCGCCGGTGAGCAGGAGCACCAGGTACAGGCCGTTGGCGAGGGCCAGTGTGCCCAGGCCCGGCAGCGTCCCGGCCAGGAACAGTCCGATGCCGGCGAAGGCCAGCGTCCCCAGGGCCAGCGCCAGGACCGTCGTCGGCCAGCCGGCTGCGGGCGGCCTCCAACCGAGTGCGACGGCGACGGCGACGAGCACCACCACCTGCAGCACCTCGGTGAGCACGACGAGCGCGGTCTTGGCCGCTACCCAGCGCCCGGTCCCGAGGGGTGAGGCGCCCAGGCGTCGGAGGACCCCGTACTGCCGCTCGAAACCGGCGCCGATGCCGAGCGAGACCATCGAGGTCGAGATGACCGCCAGGGCGAGCGTCGCCGGTGCGACGTAGTCGACGGCCACGTCGGTCCCGGTCGGCACGACGTCCACGACGGAGAAGAAGACCAGCACCAGCAGGGGGATCCCCAGACTCACCAGGAGCTGCTCGCCCTGCCGGCTCGCCAGCGCCAACTCGGTCCGGAGCTGGGAGGAGAAGGCGCTCACGATCCCTCCGCCGAGGTCGCGTCGTCGGTGGTCAGGCGGCGGTACACGTCCTCGAGGCGGCCGCCGTCGGTACGGACCTCGTCGGCGACCAGGTCCCGGGCTGCGAGCCACGAGGTGAGCGCGGCCACCGCGGCCGGGGTCGGTGGCCCCTCGACCTGGTACGAGTCCCTGCCGTCGGCCCGGAC
>SXMI01000054.1 GCA_005777415.1 Actinomycetota bacterium
GCTGAAGGTCACGGTTCCGGCCTTCAGGACGCCGAGCGGCAGGGTGGCGACGACGCGGTCGGCCACCACGGCGCGACCATCGCGAGCGGTCACCACCACTCCGTCGGGACCGTGGGCGATCTCGGCGACCGGCCAGCCCAGCTCGACGGAGATGCCGTCGAGGAGGTCCTCGACCAGCCGGCCGTACCCACCGACCACGAGCAGATCGTCCCCCGTGGACCCCTCGGCCAACCCGTTGCGGGCGGACAGTTCCCCGGGGTCGGCGCCGTACTCGGTGACGACCTCACTGCGGAGGAACCGCTGGAGATCTGCCGGGTCGGCGTCGCCTCCGGATTGCGTCAGCGCCTCCGCCAGCGACACGTCCTCGTCGTGGTCCCCGGCCCACTCGATTGCCGCGGCGACGTCGCGCTCCGGAGCGGACGAGGTCGCCTCGTCGGGGACGACCGTGCCGTCGGGCCCGAGCACCGACCCGCGGTACCCGAACGGACCGGTGCGCACGTCGATCGCCGACAGCTCGGCGGCCAGGTCGCTGGCCCGGACGTCGTGGACCCAGCTCGCGCCACGCTCGACCGGGATGCCCCACCCGTCCGGTCGCACGGTGTCGATGCGACCGCCGACCCGGTCCCGCCCCTCCACCACCAGGACCTGGTGGCCCCCATCGGTGAGTCTCCTGGCGGCGGTGGCACCGGCCATCCCGGCACCGATGACGACCACGCGCTCCGGTCCGTCGGCATCGTCGAGGATCAGTTCGGCGGTCGTGGCCCCGGACTCGGCGGCACCGTGCACGGTGCCGGGGTGGGCGGCGGCGACGTGCTCGCCGGCCAGGTGGAGGGTCCCCCCGTCGACCGGGGTCCCGAGCGTGCGGCGGAGCTCCGGGGTGGCGCCCACCCCCAGGTACGAGTAGCTGCCGAGGGTCCACGGGTCGCTCGACCACGCGGTCCGAACCATCCCGGTCGGCGGCGGAACCGCAGCGCCTCGTCGGTCCGCTGCCCCGCCGCCCGAGCAGGCCGGAGCGGCGAGTCCGACCACGGTCCCGACTCCTGCTCGGAGCAGCACCCTGCGGGGGACTCGGTGCGGTGTCGGGGGCAGCGGCTGCACCATCGCGTCCTCCGGATCTCAGAGCTTCCGGGCCAGCAGCAGGCCGTCACCCACGTTCACCAGCACGGTCTCGACCCGAGGGTCGGCGGCCACGTGGTCGTTCAGGTCCTGGATCGCGCGGACGTCGGCGTCGGTGGAGTCGGTGAGCACCGCCCCGAAGTAGAGCGCGTTGTCGAACACGATCACGCCTCCGGGTCGGAGCACGGGGAGGATCAGGTCGTAGTAGGTGCGGTAGCCGGGTTTGTCGGCATCGATGAAGGCCAGGTCGATCGGCTCGTCCGTCCGGAACGTCGCCAGCGTGACGGCGGCCGGGCCGATCACCACGTCGATGCGGTCGGCCACACCCGCCCGCTCCCAGAAGGGCCGCCCGACGGCCACGAACTGCTCGTTCACGTCGAAGCAGGTCAACCGTCCATCCTCGCTGAGCCCCTCGGCGATGCACAGCGCCGACAGCCCGGTGAACGTGCCGACCTCCACGGCGCGGCGGGCGCCGAGCAACCGGGTCGTCCAGGTCAGGAACGGCCCCTGCTCCTCGGCGATCTGCATGATCGCCAGGTCGCCGAGCGTCTCGCGGGTGGCGGCGACCAGGTCGGCGTGGGCCGCATGCTGCGGGACCGAGTGGTCGATCAGGTACGAACGCAACTCGGGGGTGACGGCCACCCCTTTGGAGGTCGAATCAGCCACGTCCTGCTCCTCGTCCGGCCGGCCGACGGGCCCGCCTCGGGGAACCTAGTGGCGCGCCACCGGTAACCAACGCTGTCGTCCGCCCATCGTGGACTCCCTAGAGTCGAGGGGATGGACGGCGAGGTGCATCGGTGAGGGTCGCTGACTGCTGGCGCTACCCCGTGAAGTCCCTGCAGGGACACCAGGTCGACCTCCTGCAGGTCGGACCGGACGGCGTGGACGGCGATCGCAGGTGGGCGGTGATCGACGACGCCGACGGCCGGCTCGCCTCGGCCAAGCGGTACGCGGCCCTGCTCGAGGCGTCGGTCGACGGTGATCACGTCGTCCTGCCCGACGGCATCCGGGTGGCGCTGGTAGACGACGATTCGACCCGGTCGGCGCTGTCGGCCTGGCTCGGGACCGCCGTGCACCTCGCCGAGTCGGCCCCGTCGACGAACGTCGAGTACCAGATGACCTTCGACCCGCCCGACGACGACGCCGAGCTGTTCAGCATCCCGGCACCGCCCGGAACCTTCCTGGACCTGGCGCCGGTCCACCTGGTGACTGCGGGGACGCTCGAGGCGTGTGCGGCGGCGCGGCCGGACCTGGACTGGGACGTGCGCCGGTTCCGGCCGAACCTGGTGGTCGACACGGGCGTCACCGGGCTGTTCGGTGAACAGGCCTGGGTCGGCAGTCGACTCCGGGTCGGCGAGGTCGTGCTCGCCGTCGACTCGCCGACGGTGCGCTGTGCGATGCCGTTGCGGGCCCAGCCCGGACTGGCACGGCAGGCCGGACTCTTCGATGCCATGTCGGAGCTGAACGAGGAGTACCCGAACCACTTGGGCGTCTACTGCTCCGTCGTCAGCCCCGGCACCGTTCGAGTGGGTGACCCCGTGGAGGTGTCGTCGTGAGTCAGCGCAACGTCCTGGGCGGCGACCTCGAGGAGTGCGGGACCGACCCGGTCACGGGGTTCTTCCGCGACGGCTGCTGCAACTGGTCCCCCGACAACGTCGGCTACCACACGATCTGCGCGGTCGTGACCGCCGAGTTCCTGGAGCACCAGCGATCCATCGGCAACGACCTCGTCACGCCGAATCCGGCCTTCGGCTTCCCCGGGCTGCGGCCGGGGGACCGCTGGTGCGTGACGGCCCGGAACTGGCTCCGGGCCCACCAGGACGGTGCGGCCGCCCCCGTGGTGCTGGCGTCGACCAACGAGCGGACGCTCGACGTGGTCGACCTGGAGGTCCTGACCCGCTACGCGGTCGACGTGCCACCGGACCCCGGGGCGCTCGGCGACTGACCGCCGGGCCGGCCACCGGATCGGTCCGCCGGTCAGCCGGTCAGCCGGCCAGTCGGCTCAGGTCGGACGGCGGGCGCCCCGTCGTCGCTCGATCACCACCGCCAGGCCACCGAGACCCAGCAGGGCCAGCCCGGCGAGCAGCAACCGGAGGCTCTCCGCTCCGGTGAAGGACAGCCGGTCCCCGGCGTTGGCGTCGCCGGCTCCCTCCACGGCGGCCGGGAACACGTTGGTGAACGCCACCGTCGTCGCGCCGTCGACGGCGAAGGCCAGGGGCGGCCGTCCGGCCGTGACCTCGACCGTGGTGACCGATGCGCCGCGGCGGTCGAACTCCTCGGCGGCGCACTGGGAGCCGACCGGCACCTCGATCACCCGCTGGGCGCCGGCGGCCAGGCGGAACACGGCGGCGGAGCCGGGCGTCCCCGCCGGTGGGGCGCTGCCGTCGCCGGCGGCCGCCAGTTCGACCGGGAGGGGCGTCCCACCCGGGGGCGTGAAGGTGCAGATGAGGCTGAAGCCGAAGGGCTCCGTGGGCGCCGCTCCGGTGACGGACTTCGACACCGTCACCCGGGCCGACTCGAACGTGTTCGTCGCCGTGAGCAGGACGACCTGGCCGGCTCCGGTGATCTCGGCGGCGTTGGATGCGGAGTCGAAGTCGACCACCGCTGCGCTCGCTCCGCCGTCGTCGGTCTCCTCGGCCCAGCAGCGGGTGCCCAACGGCAGGCCGGTGGCCACCTCGGTCGTCTCGGCCCCCCGAAGTTCCACCGTCTCCTCCACGATGGTCTCGGTGCCGCCGGCGAGCAGGTCGCGCTCGCAGGTGACCTCCAGCGTGTAGGTGGCCGCGGGCAGCAGCGCTCCGGCGCCGGCGACCTGCTTGGTGATCTGCAGCGATCCGCCCGGGAACTCGTTGACGGCCGCCACGTCGACCGCCGGCTCGGTGGCGGCCGGGACCGTCACCTCACCGACCACGACCGGGACCGGACCGGCGGCACCGCCGTTGCCGATCTCCGTCACGGTGCACTCGGCACCCACCGGGATCGGGTTGACGTAGCCCACCAGGTCGTCGGGCGTGAGCTCGGTGACTGGATAGGTCGGCAGGGTGAAGCCTCCGAGCGAGCAGACCGTCTCGAACCGGAACGGGCCCTGGGCGAATGCCGCAGCCGAGCCGGTGAGGGTCTTGGTGATCCGGATGCCGGAGTCGTTCTCGCCGACCAGTGATCCGCCGGGCGTGTAGGTGTTGGTGGCCGTGATGGTGAGGTCGGGTGCGGCGTCGGTGATCGTCGCCTTGTTCGACTCGTCGTTCGTGATCGAGATCCCGGTCGCCCCGACGCTGTCGAGCTCGTCCGCCCAGCACCGCGCCCCGATCGGGAGGGGCTCGTCGGACGTCGCGGTCTCACCTCCGCGCAGGGTGAAGGTCTCGTCGAGGAACACCTGCACGTTGTTCGGCGACGCGACACCGACCAGGTCCCGTTCGCAGCGGACGCGGATGGTGAACTCGGCACCGGCCATGGGGCCGGCGGCGTCGCCCGCGAGCACCTTGGCGATCGACACGCTCCCGGCGGGGAAGTCGTTCGTGGAGCTCACCTCGACGGGTCCGGGTGGTTCCTCGCCCTCCACGTACGGCGGGATCACCTGCGCCTCGACCGGCGTGACGGTGGACCCGCCGGAGTCACCGGTGTCGGTCTCGGTGGTCGTGCACTCGTAGCCCGTCGGCACCGGCGAGACGACGCCGACGAGCTGCGCCGGGCCGAGCGTGACGGTCTCGGTGATCGGTGGGAGGACACCGTTCGGATCGCTGCAGGCGACCTCGAAGACGAACGGCCCCTGGGACCACTGGGAGGCCGGTCCGGTCAGGACCTTGGTGATCCGCACCCCGCCCGTCGTGTACACGTTCTCGGCGTCGAGCTGCGTGCCGCCGCCGCTGTCCGGAGCTACACCGACGATGGCGCCGGTCGGGGCGAACAGGCCGCCGTTGTTCGACGCCCACTCGATCTCGATCGCGCCGACGGTGTCGGTCTCGGCCGCTCCACAGATCGTGCCGACGGGCAGGTCGTCGATCGTCGTCGACGCGCCCTCGGCCAGGTCGACCGACCGGGGGAAGCCCGGGAGGATGTCGCCGATCGTCGGGAACGCGCAGGTGATCTGGAAGGCGAACGGCCCGGGCAGGTCGATGGGTGGCACGGCGTCCCAGCGCACGGCCTTGGACAGCGTGAGGGATCCCGTGTCGTACGCATTGGTCAACGCAACGGTCTGCGGGCCGGTCGATCCGTCGATGACGACGGTCGCGGCGCTCGACTCACCGATGTTCGGCGATTGCCCTCCCTGGGCGTCGGTCTCCCAGACCCGACAGGTGGCTCCCTGTCCGATGTTCGGGCTGGTGAAGACCCCGCCGTCGACGAGGGTGAACGTGCCCGAGCCGACCTCGGTCGACGACCCGTCGGCCGAGTCGATCGAGCAGGACCAGGCGACCCCGAAGGGGGCGAGCGGGATGTTCGGCGGCAGGCCGACGACGGCCTTGGTGACTCGGAAGGACCCGAGCGGCATGGACACGCCGACCTTCAGCGGCTCGGTCGCCGGCAGGACCGTGGTGGCGCCTCCCGGGAGCACGAACGACGGGCGGTACGCGAACGAGTTCCAGGCCACCGGCTCGTTGCTGGTGCTGGTGAGCGAGAGCGGGGCCTGCATCCTCCACGTCAGCGTGAACGTCTCGCCCGGCAGGAGGCGGTCCCCGTCGGGGAAGGTCAGTCGGGTGCGGAACCCGGTGTTCCCCGGACCGAATCCTGCGGCGAACGAGCCCGACGGGCAGGTGTCGCCCGGAGGGGGTTGCAGGTTCGCGGTGCAGAACGACGATCCGGGGAAGGTGGCGTTCGTGTAGTCGGTCTGGATCTGGCCCGTGTCACCCACTCCGGAGACCGGCGTGAGCATCGTCGGTCGGTTGTTCCACTGGGTGCCTCGCTGCTGGCCCGAGAGCAGCACCCCGGTGTCGCCCTGCACGGGCAGGCCGTCGACGAGCACGATCTCGCTGGCCGGGTTGGTGCCGCTGTTGACGCCCCTGATCAGGTAGTCGATCGCCTGGCCGGGGAGCACCCGGGCCGTGCACGGGAACCGGGTGTAGACGGTCGTCCCGTCGGCGTACCTCGGGCAGGCCGAGCTGTTGAGGGGAACCGGCTGCCCCGCGGCGTCGAGCAGGCCGAGTGCCGGGTCGGCGGCGATCCACTTCTCGGCGAGGAAGTCGTCACCGGCGAGCGTCACGATGTTCGCCGATCCGGTGCAGAACAGGCCCGGCCCGAAGTTCGGGTCGTCGGTCGCCGACGTCGGCGACGTGCAGGTCAGGCGGGGGTCGCTGCCGCTCGCACCGGCGGTGTTGGTCACCGTCTGGCCGGCGACCACGCCGGGGGAGAGCCGAACGGTGAACCCCAGGATGATCTTGGCGCCGGGCGGGAGCGCGAACCCCGGGAACGACCAGGCGAGCCGGCACACCCGGTTCGGGTCGGTGCACCCGGTCACCGGCGGCGGTACACCCCCGTTGACCGTGGTGAAGTCCACCGAGGACGGCTCGCTGACACCGGTCGGCAGCACGTACTGGACCGTGTAGGCCTGGCCGGGCGGGGCGCCCGGGGTGACCGGGTCGAACGTCAGACCGGCGGGGAGCGGATCGACGACGACGGGATCGACGACGGCGTCGGTGCCCGAGTTGGTCACCGTGATGCTGAACGGCGCGGTGTCGCCCGGGCCGATGCGACTGTTGGGGGTCTTGACCACCGCCAGGCTCGGCGTTCCCTGGACCACGGCGACGGTGGCGTCCACGTCGGGGATCGTGAAGGTGCTGCCCGGGGCCTGCAGCTCGGACTCGCCGAAGCCGCCCGTGGTGTCCTCCAGCACATCCGGCACGGGCGTGGTGGGGGAGGACGCCAGGAACTGGCGGACGGTCGCGTCGAAGCACACGCTCGCGTTCGGGCACCTCCCACCGGTCGGGAGGTTGGGGCTGGGCAGGATCTCGTAGCCGCCGTTGGAGTTGGTGAAGGTGATGCGTACGCCCTTGACGTCAGCCGCAGTGACCCCTGCCGGGATCCCCGGCGTCTGGCTGCTCGTCGCCGTGCCGTTCACGAACGTGTTGGACGCACACGCCGCCGTCGAGGTGCAGACGTCCACACGCACCCGGTTCGCCCCGTTCGGAAAGTTGACCCGAAGGTTCCCGGTGAAGGTCACGGCGTCGAAGAAGTCGGCATCCACATCGGTGAGTCCGAGTTGCTTGAGGTAGAGCGAGCCCGTGTTCTGGATCGCGTGGCGCACGGTGATCACCTGCGGTGCCAGGCCGGGCTGGGGGCGGACCACCGTGCCGGGGACGATCGACTTGTTGATGCTGCCACCGGTACCGGGCGTGGTGGCGGTGACGTCGGAGCCGTTGCAGAACGGCGAGCTGGTCGGCGTGTCGAGTCCCACCGAGGCGCAGTTGCGGAACGTGATCCCGGTGGGCTGGTCGTCACGGAGCAGCACCGAGTAGCCGACCCTGAAGGTCTGGCCCGGGCTGAGGTTGCCGGTCACGCGGACCCGGATGCCGGTCGCCCGCTGGAGGAGCGCAGCGTCGGAACCCACGTAGGCCACGTAGGCCCCGGCGACCGGGTCGAACACCTCGAGCGTGCTGGCCGGCGAGGCCGTGGTGGCGGCGAGCCGGGTCAGGCGGACGACGTTGAACGGGTTGGTCGACGCGGTCGGGTCGGGCGGATCGACCAGCACCACGTTGGACACGGGGATGTTGCCGTTGTTGCGGAAGCTCAGCGAGAAGTCGAGCTCCTGGCCCGGGACGATCGTCGACACGCCGGTCGACGACTTGGTGCCTCCGCCGACGCTCGGCCTCGGGTTCTGCACCGGCTGGGTGTCGCAGGCCGTCGCCGCCGAGGCGCCGGTGCTGTCCGGCTGGGAGGCGATGAACGTGTCGGCGCAGTTCAGGAGCCCGTCGACCACGTCCTGGGTGTCGACTCCCGATGCCGTCCCGTGCAGCTCGAGCGACCCCGCGGCCTTGGCCGGGATGGTCGGGGTCTGGCCGTCGGACTCCAGGCCGACGAACTCGACGCGGACCGACTCCGGGAACACTCCGGGCGCGCATCCGAGGCTCGTCCGCGACTGGGTGACGGGTGGCGACGTCAGGAGGACGGGGGCGGGGTCGGCGCCGGTCCGGCAGGTCACGGTGAGCGTGGCCCGCTGGGCGCCGGCGGGGAAGTTCACCCGGGCGGTGGTGATGTCGAGCTTGTCGAACTCGCTCGCCGCGCTGGCGCTCGGTTCGGTGATGGCGATGATCGGCACCGGGTAGGACGAGTTGTTGGTCGCTGTGACTTTCATGGACACGCCCGAGTCCTGGCCGACCACCACGTTGCCGTCGGCGGAGTAGTCGCCGTTGGAGTCGGCGAAGATGTCCTTCGTCGCGCCCACGGAGGCGTTCCCGGGTTGGATCACGTACCCGGCGCACGCATCCGGCCCGACTGCCGCCGAGGAGCTCGCGGTCGTCACCGCCGGTGTCGCGCAGTTGTCGACGCGTTGGGCTGTGACCGGATTCAGGGGTTCGCCCGTGCCCCGGAGCGCGTCGCGGAGCTCCACCTCGAACGCCACCCGGGCGTCGTCGATGTCGAACGCCAGGTCGCCGCCACCGCTGTTGGACCACCGATAGCGCACGCCGGTGGCGTCGGACAGCGTCACACCGGCGGGTGGCGTGAGCGTGAGCGGTACGGGACCCGACTGCGGGGGGCTCGCCACCCAGTCGGCAAGTCCGCAGGTCGACCCGATCGGGAGCGGACAGAGCTCCACGACGACCTGGTCGGCACCGCTCGGGAACCGGTCCAGGGTCCCGACCGAGATGAGGTCGAACCGGTCGAAGGTCCCAGGCGCGATGTCGGCGACCGCGAGCTCGCGCACCTGCGACGACGAGGTCGATGCGTTCCGGGCGCCCACCGTGACGGTGCTCCGTGCCCCTGACTGGGCCAGACCCGCGGCCGGTGACCAGACCTTGGTCGCGACCGGCTGCAGGGACACGGGGATCTGCGCCGTGACCTGGGCGGTCGAGGTGGCGGGGTCGGCGTTGGACGCCGTGACCTCGGCGGTGTTCGGGATCACGGTGCCGTCGGTGACGGCGGTCTGGGTCGGGAGTCGCATGCCGACCCTGACCGACTGGCTGGACCCGGCCGGAAGCCCGGTCTGCCCGCCGCCCAACGACCGCTGGTAGACGACCCGCAGGAGCCGGGTCGCCGGGTCGTAGGTCACCACCCGCTCGCTGTTCGACGGCGGGATCGACGTCACGTCGAACTCGGCCGGCAGCGTGTCGGAGACGGTGAAGTCGACACACGGTTCGGTCAGGGACGAGCACGAGGCGACGATGGTGTACTCCAGTTCGTCACCCGGCTCGAGCGCGTTGCGGCTCACCGTCTTGGTGACGCCGATCGTCGACTCGCCGAGCGACTCGAGCGCAGCGAGCGGCGGCACGGGGACGTCCGTTCCCCCCGACGGGGGTGGTGCCGGACGATCTGCGTCCGGCACGGTCGGCGACGGTGTCGGGTCCGTTGCGTCGGGAGGTGTGGTCGTCGTGGTCGTGGCGGTCGGCTGCGGATCGGCCGGGGCGTCGGTCCCGGACGCCGGCTGGGTCGGATCGGCCTGATCGGCCACGGGGTCCTGTCGTCCGGCGGCGTCGACCGAGGCGACCGGAGCCAGGGTCGACACGGTCAGCGCCGTGGCCACCAGCGCGCTCGCCAGCAGTCGTCGCGCCCGTCGTCGAGGAACCACCTGCACCGCCTCCGCATCAGCAGCCGGTGGACGTCCACCGCGCTGCCCCCTACGACGAACAGGGTAGCGACCGCTGCCGCCGACGCTACGGCGTGACGATCGGGAAGCTCGGGTCCACCTCGTCGGCCAGGCCGACCAGCGTCAGCACGGCCGTGGCGTCGCCGTCGACCACGAGGCGTCCATCACCCAGGGCGGCGGCCAGGTCGAGCTGCTGGGTGATCATCCCGAGGAGGGTGGCCCGGTCGAGCGTCAGCGACACCTGCAGGTCGGCGACGCCGTCGAGCTCGTCGACGGGATGGTGGACGAGCACCCCGTTGCGCAGCTCCATGACGTGGGACTCCTCCGGCTCGGTGAACCGCCAGCCGATCCGCAGGTGCTGCTCCCACGCCCGGGGCCCGTCGATGCGCACGGCGATCGCATCGAAGATCTGCGACGGCGACAGGGCGGCGGCGAAGTCCTGGGGGGACACCGAGGACGGCGTGCCGAAGACCCCGTGGCGGAGCTCGTGGGCGCCGGCCAGGAAGGCGTTGCGCCAGGTGCCGTTCTCGGCCCCGAAGCCGATCTGCTCCAGCGCGTCGGCGAGCAGGCTGCGGGCGGCCTCGTGGTGCTCGTCGTCGAACACGACGTGCTTGCAGACCTCGACGACCCAGCGGTAGTCGCCCTCCTCGTAGGCCACCCGTGCGAGCTCGACCGCGGCGTCGGCTCCACCGAAGGCGGTGACGTACCGCCGGGCGACCTCCACCGGCGGATGCGCCCACAGGTTGGCCGGGTTGGCGTCGTACCAACCCATGTAGCGCTGGTAGATCGCCTTCACGTTGTGGCTCACCGATCCGTAGTACCCGTGCGTGTGCCAGGCCTGCGTGAGCACCGGTGGCGTCTCGATCATCTCGGCGATCTCGGCGCCCGTGTACCCCTGGTTCATCAGGCGCAGCGTCTGGTCGTGCAGGTACAGGTACATGTCCCGCTGCACCCCGATGAACTCCATGGCGGCCTCGTGCCCCCAGGTCGGCCAGTGGTGCGACGCGAACACCACGTCGGTCCGGTCGCCGAACAGGCCGATCGTCTCGGTCAGGTAGTGCGCCCAGGCGTGGGCGTCGCGCACCTGCGCACCGCGGATCGTGAGGATGTTGTGCATGGTGTGCGAGGTGTTCTCGGCCATGCACAACGCCCGGTGGTCGGGGAACAGGAAGTTCATCTCGGCCGGCGCCTCGGTCCCGGGGGTCACCTGGAACTCGATCCGCACGCCGTCGATGACGACCTGCTCCCCGGTGTGGGCGATGTCGACCGTCGGCGCGATCAGGGTCGGCTCGCCGGTCGAGGTGGTCTGCCCCAGCCCGGCCCCGATCTGACCGGCGGGCCCCTTGGGGAGCGCCGCTCCGTACATGTACCCGGCGCGTCGGGCCATGGCGGTGCCGGCGAAGACGTTCTCCGAGACGGCGGCCTCCATGAACCCGGCCGGTGCGAGCACCTGCGTCCGTCCGGACCGGACGTCGTCGTCGGAGATGATCCCCTTGACGCCACCGAAGTGGTCGATGTGGGAGTGCGTGTAGATCATGGCGACCACCGGGCGGTCGCCCCGGTGCTCGGCGTAGAGGGCGAATGCCGCCGCAGCCGTCTCCTTGGAGATGAGCGGGTCGATCACGATCACGCCGGTGTCGCCCTCCACCACGGTCATCACCGACAGGTCGAAGCCGCGCAGTTGGTAGATGCCGGGGACGACCTCGAACAGTCCGTCCTGGATCAGCAGCTGCCCCTGGCGCCACAGGCTCGGATTCGCGGTGTCTGGCGCGTCGCCCTCCAGGAAGGCGTACGCGTCCAGATCCCAGACGACCCGGCCGTCGGCGGCCCGGACCTGTCGTTCGGTGGCCCGGGCGACGAACCCCCGGGTGGCGTCGTCGAAGTCCTGTCGGTCCTCGAAGGGGAAGTCCTCGGTCGCGGCGGCGATGGAGCGGCGGGTGGCGTCGGTGCTCTCTGGCATCTTCGGAGACTACGTCGGTCCATGCAGGAGTCGACCCGGGTGCACCCGGGCCCGGATGTCGCCGGGCCCGTCAGCCTCCGGTCGGACCGTCGGGCCCGATCGCATGCGTCATGACGGAGCGGCCCACGACGGGTCGGCCGTGGCCCGGCAGGAGCGCCCGGACCGGCAGCGGACGCAGGCGCTCCTCGGTGGCGGCGGCCAGGTCGCGGTCGACGAGCTCGGGGGTGAACCACGCCCGCCCCCGCACGGACAGGACGGCGTCGCCCGACAGGAGGACCCGGGTGGTCGGGTTCCACAGCGAGGTCGAGTCGTCGGTGTGGCCCGGGGTGTGGATCACCTCCCAGTCGGGTGCGCCGGCGACCGTGTCGCCGTCGGCGAGCCACTGGTCGGCGGCCCGAGGGAGCCGTGCACCTCGGCCGTCCACCCCGGTGTGCCGACGGGTCCGGGCCACCTCCAGGACGGGCCGCAACGAGAACGGCTGATCGCGGAGCACGGGTCGGATCAACGCGATCTCGCCGAGTGCCGGACTTCGCGGCGGCTCGCCGTCCAGGAACGACCGGATGCGATCGGGCAGTGCCAGCGTGGATTCGCGCGTGTCGATCACCTCGAGCCCTCCGACGTGGTCGGCGTGTCCGTGGGTCGCCACGACCGCCACGGCGGCACTGCCGCGCGACGCGATCAGTTCCAGCGCCCGGCGCGTCACCGACGGCACGCCCGGGTCGACGAGCATCGGGCGACCCGCACCTCCGTCGTGGACCACGTAGCAGTTGAAGACCCACGACGAGACGGCGGTGATGCCGAGCTCGGGGAGGTGCGTGACGACGATCGACACGGACTCAGTCGGTGCTCGGGCGGTCGTGCGGCCGCCGGATCGCCACCCGGTCGGTGACCGCAGCCCGGAGTCGCTGCAAGGTCGCGCCGCTCACGGCGTCGGCCCGGGGGGTCGTGACACCCAGGCGGTCGGCGAGCACCCGGAGCACCAGGACGATGCCGACGGCGATGGCGGCGGCGACGTTCGCATCGACGCCCAGTTCCCGGACCGCCAGCACGTACCAGATGACCCCGATCAGCGATGCGGTCGCGTACGGCGGACCGGCCTGCATGATCGCGGGCCGTCGTTGGGACAGCAGGTCGGCCAGGATGCCGCCCGACACGGACACGATGGCCCCCAACAGGATCGCGCTGACCGTCGGGAGGCCCACGAGCAGCGCCTGTTGCGCACCCACGACGCCGAACAGGCCCAGCACCAGCGCGTCGAGCACGTAGAGCAGTGATCCGAGGCGTCGGATCAGGTGGTGGGCGAGCCAGACGCCGACGGTGCACAGGATCACCGTCACCAGGTACGCCGGATCCTGGAGGGCGGCCGGCGGGAGGGTCCCGCACAGCAGGTCCCTGACGATGCCGCCGCCGAAGCCCAGGCACGCCGCCAGCACGGCCATGCCGATCACGTCGGCATCGGGTTCGTCGAGTGCCAGGAGGGACCCCTCGATCGCCCCGACCGCCGTGGCGGCGATCGAGATCCAGACCGGTGCCTCGTAGACCGTGTCGGGCGCAGCGGCAGCGACGAGTTCGAGCACCCCGGGATCGTAGGACCCGGCGCCGAGCCGGACGGGCCGGGCGGTCGTCAGGGTCCGGCCGCATCCCCGGTCGACGGTCGGATGGCGAGTGCCTGCACCCGTTCGACGAGTTCGATCCAACGGTCGTCGTCCAGACGGTCGTCCAGGTCGGCGAGCACGGCACCCAGGAAGAGCCCCTGGACGAGGACCGCCCAGGCGCGTGCGTCGACGCCGGGGTCGAACCAACCCTGCTGGCGTGCCTCGTCGATCGCCGTCACCAGGCCATCGGTCAGGGTGCGCTGGGCCTCCCGCAGTTCGAGGGCGGTCTCCACGTCGTCCGTCGCAGCGGCGAGCGCAGCGACCCGCTGCTGGCGAGCGGTCATCCGCTCCGGGGCGCGATTGCGGCGAACCAGCAGTCGGTTGAACTCCTCGAAGTCCCGGAACGACTCGGCGGTCCGGACCGCCTGCAGGATCTCGGCCACGTCCCGGTCGGTCGTCCGGCGGAACTGTTCGGCGCGGGCGGCAGCGATGAGACCGGACCGCCCCGAGAAGTGGTGGTAGATCGCCCCCCCGGACACGCCGGCCTCGGCGGCGATCCGGGTCACGACGATCCCGTCCGGTCCGTCGCTGTCGAAGCGGGTGACGGCGACGTCGAGGATGCGCCGGACGGTGGCCGCAGGGTCCCGGCGTCGTACCGAATCCCCCCGCCGATCCTTCGGTTCGCTCACGGAAGCCGACTCGTACAGTTGCGGCTGTTCCGGGTCCCGGTCACTCGTGGAGGTCACCATGCGTTCTCGTCGTCTGTCCAGCCGCATCCTCGCCGGGGTCATCGCCGGCGTTGCACTCGTCGGCGTGGGAGCGGGGTGCAGTTCGTCCGACGAGTCGGCTGACAGCTCGACCACGACCACCGCGGCGCC
>SXMI01000055.1 GCA_005777415.1 Actinomycetota bacterium
AGGGTCAGCTCGGCCGGGGAACGACGAGTCCGTTCGGGACCGCCAACCCCACCCCCGTCGAGGTGACCGGTCTCGGACCCATCTGAGTCCTGCCGCCTCTGCGCCCCGGGAAAGTGTCAGGATCCGGGGCCGGGGACTCTCGCAGGTGGACGATCCGCCGCCGTGGCGGATCGCGGGACGTGGAGGTGCACGATGGTCCGGAAGCTCGCTGGGTTGGTGGTCGTCGCGCTGCTGGGTGCCCTCCTGGGGTTTGCGGCCGAGGTGGTCGAGCCGCCGACGCCGGCCGCGGCGGGTGACCCCGAGGGCACGTTCATCGCGGTGACGCCGTGTCGGGTGGTGGACACCCGGGCTGCGGTGCCCTCCCAGCAGCTGGGCCCGGACTCGACCCGCTCGTTCCAGGTCGGCGGCACCGGTGGTGCGTTCGCGGCCCAGGGCGGCGCCGACGGCGGCTGCGGCGTCCCCGACGGTGCCCGGGCCGTGGAGCTGTCGTTCACGGCGATCGCGCCGGCCGGTGCCAACGGGTTCCTGCGGGCGGGGCCGGCCGGTGGCACGCCGACCGGGACCATCCTCAACTACACGGTCGGGACCGGGATCACGAACACCGGCACGGTGCCGCTGGCATCGTCGGGTCTGCTCGACCTGGTGGTGCGGAACTTCGGCGGGACGATCCACCTGGCGGTCGACGTGCAGGGGTACTTCGTGAACTCCGGCGGTCCCCGCTACGTGCCGGTGACGCCGTGTCGGATGGTCGACACCCGGTCGTCCACGCCGGTCGGGCCGTTCGCCGTGGACGAGACCCGGACGTTCCGCGTCGCCGGATCGGGAGTCGAGGACTTCGTCTCCGCCGGCGTGGCGCCCCAGGGCGGGATCGCCGGCGGCTGTGGGGTCCCCGAGAACGCGTCGGCGGTCGAGCTCACGGTGACCGCGGCCGCACCGGAGGGTTCCGGATTCCTGCGGGCCGGGCCCAACACCTCGGGTGATCCGACCGGCACGTTGTTGAACTTCACGTCCGTCCAGGGGATCACCAACACGGCCTCGGTGGCCCTGGTCGGTGACGGGTTGCTGAAGGTGAGGGTGTTCGGTGCCCGGACCCAGGTGCTCGTGGACGTGCAGGGCTACTACGTGGCCACCGGCGCCCAGTCCGAGTTCGTGCCCGTGGAGCCGTGCCGGGCCGTCGACACCCGGGGAGCGACCCCGTCGACGCCGCTCGCCAACGGCGAGACCCGGTCGTTCGCCGTGACGGGCCCGTCGCTCAGCGGCCAGGGGGGCCTGTCCAACTGCGCCGTCCCCACGAACGCCGCCGCCGTCGAGGTGTCCATCACCGCAGCGGCGCCGTCGGGTGGCGGGTTCCTGCGTGTGTGGCCGTCGGGCAACGCCGAGCCACCGGCGACGGCCCTCAACTACGCCAACGGTCGGGGCATCACCAACACCGCCACCGTGGCCTTGTCGAGGGGCGCCTCGAACCAGGTGTCGGTCCGCAACCTGGGGGGCGCCACCCACGTGATCCTCGACGTGCAGGGGTACTACACGGCCCCCCGCGCCGCCGACCGGGTGGCCGTCGGCAACGGGTTCGGCTGCGCCCTGGTGAGCAACGGCGACGTGTCCTGCTGGGGGGCCAACGCCTTCGGGCAACTGGGTCGTGGCACCCAGTCGTTCACCCCGGAGCTCCAGCCCCGCCAGACGAACGGACTGTTCGACGGGGCGACCCGGATCACCGCGGGTCGGGACCACGTGTGCGCGCTGACGTCGGTCGGTGCCGTCGCCTGCTGGGGGGCGAACTTCTCGGGCCAGCTCGGACTGGGTGTGGGCACCTCGGCGGTGACCGCACCGACGAACCTGACCAGTCCCGAGATCGTCGGCATGACCGGCGTCTCGGCCGGCTACGAGCACACCTGCGCCGTGCGTGGCGACGGCACCGTGTGGTGCTGGGGCCGCAACTCCTCGGGCCAGTTGGGCAACGCCAGCACGACGGACTCGAACGAGCCGGTCCAGGTGAGCGGGCTCACCAATGCCACCCACGTGTCGGCGGGCTACACCCACAGCTGTGCCCGTCGCACCGACGGGACGGTCCGGTGCTGGGGTGCGAACTTCTCGGGTCAGCTGGGCAACGGCACCACCACGGACTCGACGGTGCCGGTGGTCGTGTCGGGCCTCTCCGGTGCCGGCCGGGTGGTCGCGGGGGCGTTCACGACCTGTGCGGTCGACCTCAGCGGCGGCGTCCGGTGCTGGGGATACAACGGTGAGGGTCAGCTCGGCCAGGGGGCGACCGGAGGGCTGTCGACCTCCCCGCTCACCGTGAGCATGCCGGCCGTGATCGACCAGGAGGGCGCTCTCGCCGGCGGGCCCGACGGCTTCTGTGCCGTCGATGCGACCAACTCCCTCCGGTGCTGGGGTGACGGCACCTCGTTCCTCTTCGCCGACGGCGACGTGGCCCACCGGCCCTCGCCGACGGTCGTCGCCACCGGTGTCGCCACCGTGTCGACCGGCGGCGACTTCGACTCGGCCTCGGTGTGCGTGGCCCGGCTCGACGGCGGGGCCCGCTGCTGGGGGCTCAGCTCGCCCTTCGGCGACCAGAACGCGACCGGCAACCCGTTCTCGGCGAGCGCCGCCACGCCGGTGCCCGGGCCGGCGCTGCCCGCCGGATCGACCGTGGCGCTGAGCGAGTGGTTCCCGGCCGGCTGGGGCTGCGCGCTCGGCGGCGGGGCGGTCCGGTGCTGGGGGCGGAACGGTTCGGGTCAGCTCGGTGACGACTCGTTCCAGCCGCGGATCGCTCCCGAGGTCGTGGGTGGCCTGACGTCCCCGACCCAGGTCGCCGCCGGAGCCGACCACGCCTGTGCCCTCGTGGCCGGTGGGGGGGTCCGCTGCTGGGGGCGGGGTGGAGCCGGCCAGATCGGCGAC
>SXMI01000056.1 GCA_005777415.1 Actinomycetota bacterium
GGGGTCGATGCCGTACTGCTCGACCACGAAGGATCGGATCTCCTCGTAGAACGCCCGCCACCCTCTGGGAGGAAGGGGGTGCAGGTCGAAGGTCTCGACCAGCCACGTCACGGCCGGCCAGCGGTCCGGGGTCAGCTCGGCGGTCGAGCAGAGATCGCCGATGACCTGGGTGGCCCTGACGCCGCGATCCTGGTGCAACCAGCGGATCAGGTGACGCAGGACGCCGTACGTGTCGGCTGCGAGGAATGCCCGTCGGAGTCGCAGCATCCGGTCGCGGTCGCCAGCGTCTGCAGTGGATGTCTCGGTCACGACGCCACTGTCGTCGAGTCGGATCCCCCACCGGGAGCGGTACTCGGGGGCGTTCATCGGTGCGTTCGGGAGGGAGAGTGTCGTCCAGCTCATCAGCGCCATCTCCTGCTCGAACAGGAGCTCCAGGTCGGCGGCGAACGACTCGACGGTCTGGCCGGGGAGGCCGATCATCAGTTCGGCGCGTACCGGCATCGTCTCCTGTCGGAGCAGACGGGCCAGTTCGAGGAGTCGGTCCGTCGAGATGTTGGAACGGCCGATCGCATCGAGCGTCTCCGGATCGGTGGTCTGCAGGGCGATCTGGATCTCCGAGGTGATGCCGCCAGCGCGCAGGGATCGCCAGATCTCGACGAAGTGGCGGGTCGTGTTCTTGGCGGCGGTCCAGTAGACACGATCGAACGCTCCGGTCCGTCGCCGACCTTCGGCCAGTTGACGCGCCGTCTCAACGTCGCGCTTCGACAACCCGAAGTTGGCATCGGCGACGAACACAGCCTCGGCGCCCCGGGAAGCGAGCCAGTCGACCTCCGCTGCGACCCGCTCCGGGGTGAAGAACCGCACCCGCGAGTTGGTGGCAGATCCCCAGTCGCAGAAACTGCACTCGTAGGGGCAGCCGCGGTTCGTCTCCAGTGCGAACGGTGCGTCCTGGCCGGCCACGACGACGTGGTCGAACTCACCCGTCAGGTAGGGCGAGGGGAGATCGTCGAGGTTCGTCTCGCGTGATCGGTCAGGTGTCCGGACCACCTCGCCGGAGGACGGGTCCACGTACGCGATGCCGGCCACGCCGCTCAGATCGGCGTGGGTGAGGCGTCCGCCCGCGGCCCCCAGGGCGGCCAGGAGTTCACCGATGGTTCGCTCGCCCTCGCCTCGAGCGAGCACGTGGGCGATGCGGGCGTGTTCTCGGAAGAAGCGCTCGATGTCCGCTGCGTATCGGGGCGAGGACGGCCCCCCGTGGACGACGACCACCTCGCTGTTGCGCTCCACGACGAGTGCAGCGACATCGAGGTTGTCGTCGATCGTCCAGATCACATCGCTGAGCAGGAGGATGGCGGGTCCCGCCCGGTGATCGAGGTCGTCGAGGATCGACGCTGCCGTCTCCGGTCGCCGGATCTCGAAGGTCTCCGTGAGACGACCTCCGTCGTGGTGCCGGGCTGCGGCGGTGACCATGCCAAGGCCCAGCGGGACGCCGTGCTGGGCGTGCATGAGCGCGTAGACGGGAATGCGACCGAGGCGCTGCCGGTCGTCGGGGTGTCGGGGGTCGACGCCGGGCTGCATCGCGTCGGGCCGCCGTCGCCGTGGCTCTGCAGGCTCGGATCGTCGGATGTCGTCACCGCCGAGCCGGCGGACCGTGCCTGCAGCGACCAGGAACGCGAGGCGTTCCAACGGTGCACCCGCCTCGGCGAGGAGCTCCGCGACCGGAACCGGAGCCCGGAGCACGTCGAGGATCTGCAGGTCGGTGCGGTCCAGAATGAGCGCATCGCCCCTCGAGTCCTCGAGGTGCACACCGTCCGCTCGCAGTTCACCCGCCCAGGCCCACAGGGGTGCCACGATCTCATCGGACGCGAGGGGAACCTCGAGCGTGTGCGGCGTTGCTGGCATCGTCGGCTCGAACCGGTCGAACAGGTCCTGGAGTTCGGCGGCCGCCGGCATCGCTCCCGGTCGCTCCACCAGGAACCAGCGACCCCAGCGTCTGACCACGATGGCGGCCGGTGCCGGTTCCATGCGTCTGAGCCCTCTCTCGGTGCTTGGACGGTAGGGTGAGCTGCCGAGTCTACTCGGGAAGGTGCTGCCCGTCCGACGGGCTCGCAGAGGTCAGCAGTCGATCTGACCCGTCGTCTCGCACGCGGGGCCCGGAGGGATCGTCGAGGTGTTTCCGAATTCATTCGCCCCTGTCTCCGCCACCGTCGGCTGTGTCGATGGATCGTGGGGTCCTGTCCGGATGCTCACCAACCCCGGTGCGCTCTCGCTCCGCGCTGTGGGGCTGCACTACGGGCAGGTGGCCTTCGAAGGGCTCCGAGCCGTTCCGATCGACGGCCGGTTGCACGTGTTCCGGCCCGACCTCCACCACGGACGACTGACCCGCTCGTTGGAACGATTGTCGATGCCAGCGGTCCCGGGTCAGGTTCTCGGCGGCGCGTTGGCTGCGCTGCTCGAGCACGTTGTGGTGCCCGAGGACCTCGGGCCCGAGTGGTTTCTCTACCTCCGTCCGATGGTGCTGGCCGTCGATGAGGACTGGAGCATGTCCGGTGGACGGCGATTCGAGTTGCACGTGCTCGCCGGTTGGACCGCACCGGCGTTCCACGATGTGCCCGAGGTCCGAGCACTGGCCGACTCCGGAGGACGCCGGGCGCTGGCCGGGGAGACGGGAGTCGTCAAGGTGCCTGCCAACTACGGATCAGCGATGTCCGCACAGCAGCGCGCCCGGGCCGAGGGTGCCTACACGGTGCTGTGGCTCACCCCGGGTTCGCGTGTCGTGGAGGAGTTCACCAGCATGAACGCGTTGGTCGTGCTCGACGGCGTGCTGCACGCACCTGCGCCGGGCGCGGAGGTGCTCGACGGTGTGATCCGACGCTCGGCCCTCGAACTTGCCGATGACCTCGGTGTGGTGACGAGCGAGGACCCGGTGGTCTGGCCACCTCCCGGTCGGTCCGATGGGCGGATCTCGGGGCTGCTGGCGACTGCCACCGCGGTCGGGATGGTCGGCGTGGAGCAGGTCGCAGAGGTGAGCGAGGACGGGAACGTGCACATCTGGCGGGCCCCGACGGATCAGCCGGCTGAGGTGGCTGAGCTCCGTCGGCTCGTGGCCGACGTGCTCGTCGGTCGCTGGGCCGGGCACTGGTGGGTCGACGCCCCGACCCTGGCCGCATGGCCGTTCGAGGACGGCGAGACCCGGTCGTGACCGTCATCGACCGCACCCGCGCCCGCACCGACCTGGCCGGGTGGCTCGGTGGCAGCGGGATGCCCCCCCCTGCGGCGGAGACCGTCGTCGACCATGTCCTGGCGGCCGAGCGGGTCGGGCGGGGATCCCATGGTCTGCGTCTCCTGCCGCGGATCGCCAGGAATGCCGGGACCCATGACGGGACCGAGGTCGTCGTCGACGAGCGCGAGCCGGGGACCCTGGTGGTCGATGCGGTCGGTCTCCCCGGCATCCACGCACTCCACCGTGCGGTCGACGAGGTGATCCGGTGCAGGTCGACGGGTCGTCACGTGGTGACTGTTGCAGTCACCGGGTTCACGGGAACGACCGGTTGCCTCGGCCTCTTCGCCCACCGGATCGCCCGTTCCGGGGCCACCGGACTGGTCACCGCGACCTCCCGCTCGATCATGGCTCCGCCGGGGACGGCCACCCCCCTCCTGGGTACGAACGCGCTCGCACTCGCCTCACCGGTGGACGGCGGTGCGCCCCTGGTCGTCGACTGTTCGTCGAGCGCGACGAGTTTCGGTGACGTGGCGCTGGCCCGACTCCGCGGGGAGCAGTTGCCCGAGGGTGTGGCGCTCGATCGCTCGGGAGCCGCCACCACGGATCCCTGGGAGGTGATCGACGGCAGTCTGCTGCCGAGCGGTGGGCACCGGGGTTGGTCGCAGGCGCTGGTGGTGGAGGTCCTGGCTGGAGCGGTGGTCGGGGGCAAGGTGGGTCGGGCCGATGGGGGGGAGAGTGCCCTCGTCCTGGCGGTCGGGCCCGAATCCTTCGGCGGGTCACCACCCGCAGCTCTGCGGATCCTCGTCGACCAGATCACGGCCTCGGAGCCCGGACCCGGCGGCGTGTCGGCCCACGTGCCGGGCGGACGCTTCGAACTGGTGGATCGACCGTGGGCCGAGGTCGAGGTCGAGACGGCCGTGCTCGAGGGCGTGGTCGCGGCGGGAGGTCCTCGACTCGATCGATGAGGCGGTCGTCTCAGCGATCGCTCGGCTCCGCCGAGGAATCGCTGAGCGTGGCTCGGAGCAGATGCTTGGGCACCTTGCCGGCCTCGTTGCGGGGCATCTCGTCGATCGGCATCCAGCGTCGCGGGCACTTGTAGCCGGCCAGTCGTTCCCGGCAGAGGGCCTCGAGGTCCGCCACGAGTGCGTCGTCGAGCGGACGCCCGTCGACCACCTGCACGACGGCGACCACCTGCTCGCCCATCTCGGCGTCGGGGAGTCCCAGCACGGCGACGTCGGTGACGTCAGGATGTTCGCTGAGCGCCGCTTCGATCTCCGCGGGGTAGATGTTCACCCCACCCGAGACGACCATGTCGATGACTCGATCGGTCAGGAAGAGGTACCCGTCCTCGTCGAACCAGCCGACGTCGCCGAGGGTGCCGACGCCGGGTTCCGGGTGTGCCGCGGCGGTCTTGTCGTCGGCGTTGTGGTAGCGGAAGTCGTGTCCCTCGCGGCTCCGGAAGCGAATCACTCCGGCCTCGCCGGGCGGCAACACCCGTCCCTCGTCGTCGACGACGGTGACCTCCACGTTCGGCCCCGGACGGCCGACGCTGCCCGGCCGTTCCAACCACTCGCTCGAGGAGATGGTGGTGAGGAATCCGGCCTCGGTGCCGCCGTAGTACTCGGTGAGGATCAGGCCCCACCAGTCGATCATCGCCTGTTTCACCCACCGGGGGCACGGTGCTGCACCGTGGTA
>SXMI01000057.1 GCA_005777415.1 Actinomycetota bacterium
ACCACCGCCAGCTCGTGACGGACCGCTGCCTGTCGCCCGGTCGAACCAACCAGTTCCTCTGGCTCTGTGGGGACGGGAGCCATCTGCCCGTCCGGTCTGCGTCGGTGGACCGGATCGTCTCGATCGAGGCGCTCTGGCACCTTCCCAGTCGTGAGCAGTTCCTGCAGGAGGCCGCCCGGGTGCTCGTCCCCGGGGGGCGGGTGGTCGTCGTCGACATCCTGGTGCAGCCGGGTGCGGGTCCGGTCGTCGGCGTCGACGACCGGACGGTCGAGGCCGAGCTGTCGTCGACCTTCGATCCGTGGCCGGAGGTCTTCGGTTCGGTGGCGCAGCTGGAGCGGCGGGCTGTCGATGCTGGACTCCGCCCGCTTCGGCACGTCGACGCGACCCGGCAGACCGCACCGACGTACCTCGACCACGGCGACGGACATCGTCGGCCCGGTGACGCCGGGTTCGCCAACTCGTCGGGAGTCAGGATGTTCGTGGCGCTGCACCTCGCCGGGGCACTCCAGGTCGTCTACGCATCATTCGAGCGACCCCGTGCGTGAGGCTCAGCCGATGCGCCGGCCCTCATCGTGGATCCGGTGTGTCGGGCATGGGAGGATGAACCCGGTGGATCCCCCAGTCACCCGTCGGTCCGCTCGCGGTGCCGTGGCCCCGTCGGCGGGGTGCCCCGCTGCTGGATCGCTCGCTCTGGCGGTCGTGACGAGCGCGGACCGACGGTGCGCGGCCCTCCTCGGGGAGGGTCCGCCGTGGTTGCGGTGAGCGAATCCGTCTCGGTGTTGGTTCCGGTGCTGAACGGGGAGCAGACCATCGGCGAGCTGGTCGCCCGTACCCGAGCAGTGCTCGATGAGCACGGCCGCGAGCACGAGATCATTCTCATCGACGACGGCAGCACCGACGGCTCCTGGCAGGTCATGGACGACCTCGCCCGTTCGGAAGCCGACGTCGTCGCCATCGGCCTCAGTCAGAATTTCGGTCAGCACAACGCGCTGCTCTGCGGTATCCGGGCGGCCCGGATGGACACGATCGTGACGATCGACGACGACCTGCAGCACCCGCCGAGCGAGGTCCCGCTGCTCCTCGATGCCATCGAGCCGGGCGTCGACCTGGTCTACGGGCGCGCGCAGCACTACCGGCACGGGGTGTTCCGTCGAGCGAGCATGGTGATCCTGAAGTTCCTGCTCGAGCGCTGGTTCCGGGTGCCCTTCGCCCAGCAGACCACGTCGTTCAGGGCGTTCCGGACCTCACTCCGTGACGCATTCGACGAGTCGCCGGGACGCGAGTTCTCGCTCGACGCACTCCTGATCGCGTCGACCCGGAACGTCACCAGCGTCGTCGTGCGCCACGACCCCAGACGGACCGAGCGGTCCAGGCACACGCTCGGGACCCTGATGCGACACGTGACGGACTCCATCGCCGGGTCGTCGTTCGCTCCGTTGTTCTTCGCCTCGGCACTGGGGTCGCTCGTCCTCGCCGCCGGGCTGCTCGGTGCCCTCGGGTGGACCGTGGCCGCCGTGGTCGGAACCCAGCCGTCTCCGTGGTGGATCGCCGTGGCGGCCGTCGGGGTGCTGTGGGGCGTCACACTGTTGGCGCTGGGGCTGTTGGGCAACTACGCGGCTCGACTCCTGATGCGCTCCAGTGGTCGTCGTGCGTTCGTGGTGGCCCGGTCCACGGGCCTGGAGGGCCGGCCACCCGAGTGAGGACCACTGCTGCGGCGGAGTGGATCCGTGGTACGTGGGGTACCCTCGAGGAGGTGTTCCGGGCCCGGCGACGACCTGTTGCGAGCGGCGACCAGCCGTCCGCCGGATCTGGTGGTCCCGTGGGCGGCGAGCGCCCGGGGGCGGGCGAGCACACGATGTATGCCGGTCTCCGGGATCGGGGCTACGTCACGGTGGACCTGCTCGACGAGGTGGAACTCCAGGAGGTGCGGGCCGTCCGCAACCGCCTCGGCGTCGCGCCGGGGGATCCGCGTACGGGGTTGTTCAATGACACGTGGTCGACCGACACCGGCTACAAGCGGGCGGTCTCGGAGGCGATGGACCGGGTGTTCGCCCCGGCCGTGCAGCGAGTGCTGCCCGACCACCGGTCCCTCGGATTCGTCCACATCGTGAAATGGCCGGGCGAAGCCGGTGACGTGGTGGCGCATCGGGATCCAACCTTCGTCGACGAGGACCGCTTCCGCTCGATGATGGTCTGGTGCGCGTTGGACGACGTGACCGTCGAGACGGGTGCGCTGTGGGTCGTGCCGGGCAGTCACCGAGCGGCGACGGGCGTGCGCGGCCACCAGTGCGAGGAGAACCTGTACCCGGAGGTGAGCGCGGATCGACCTCGGTACGCCGTTCCCCTCGAGCTGCGGGCCGGGTCGGCCGTCCTCTACGACCACGCACTGGTCCACACGTCCGGCCCGAACCGCTCGTCCGACGAACGGGTCGCGATTGCCGGGGTGCTCGTCCCCGACTCCGCCGCGCCCCGCTACGCCGTTCCGAACGGCCCTGCTGAGCTCAGCACGGTTGCCATCGACGAGCAGTTCTTCATCGACCATCGGCTCAGCCACCTGGACCCCGACGCCGTCGCTGCGTCGTGCGCACCGCTCGGCACCGCAGTGCGCCGAGCCCGACCGCCCGTGGAGCCGCTCGCACCCCCGCCGCCGGCTCGTCGAGGGTGAGACCACAGGTGGAACGAGGGAGCGACACGGTCGAATCGTCGCCGGCGGTCGGTCTGCCTGTGACCGACCCGGAGCGGTCCGGCGGCGGGTCGGGGACGTGGCTCGGGTTCGACATGGCCGTGCTGGCCGTCGCGCTCCTCCACGCGCTCGTGTTCGCCCCGGTGGTGCTCTCGGCGTTGTTCCGGCCGAGGATGATCGTCCCGAACCTCTGGCTCGGTCACGCCGCCATGATCTCCGAGACGTTCCGGGATCCGCTCAGGCCCAACCAGCCCCACTTCGGTTGGCACCTCGCCAGCCGCGTCGTGAACGTGGTGCTGCCCGGCAGCGACCCTCGTGTCGCCGCTGCGGTCGTCTCGATCGTCGCGGCCGCCGGCCTCGGCGCAGCGCTCTACTGGATCCTCCGTCACTCCGACGACGGCTCCGTACTGCTCTCCCGTTGGGCGGCGGCGGGGGTGAGCGTCGCCGTCGCGCTGATGGAGAGTCCAGCGGCCATCCAGGGGTGGGAGGCGCTCCTCACCCCGCGGACCAGGTTCGTGCCGTTGTACTACTCGTTCGTCCCGACGACGCCGGCGGTGATGGGGCTGAGTGTCGCGCTCGTGTGGATGAGCGCGCAGTTCGTTCGGGGTCGGCTCCGGGCCCGACGGCGCCTGCTGCTGCCTCTGCTCGTCGTGGCGACGGCGATCGTGAAGCCGAGTCTGGTCCCTGCGCTGGCAGTGGTCGTGCCCGTGTGCGTTGTGCTCGTCCGGCGAACGCGACTCGGGCTGGTGGGCGAGCGTCACGGGAGCGTCGCCGACGCGATCCGCCTCGTCACGGTGCCGGCCGTCCTCGTCCTGGCGTTCCAGTTGTCGGTCGCCGTCTGGTTGAGTCCGGCGGACCGTGCGGGAGGCTTTGAGTTGCGACCGTTCTGGGAGCTGGGCGAGATGGGTGGTTTCGGCTGGCAGTTCTGGCTGGTCCTGATGTTCCCCGTGGTGGCGTTGATCCTGCTGCGTCGACGGCTGCTCGATGACGTCGCCGTCCTGCTCGGTCTGGGTCTCTTCTCGGTCGGGCTCGTGGCCACTCTGCTCTTCGCCCGATCCGGTCTCACGATCTATAAGGGGGCGAACGGCGGTGACATCCTCCAGCTCGCCGCTGCGGGCTCCACAGTCCTGCTCATCTATGCGCTTCGTCGGGTGATCGTCCTGGTCCGGGATCGTTCGCTGTCTCGGGCGACGATCGTGGTGCTCGCGCTCGCGCTCGTGCCGTATCTCGCCGCGGGGGTGTCGACCTACCGGTGCCAATCGGGACTCGTCGCGTGCTACCCCGCCGAGCTCGCCCCGCCCTGGCCCCAGACTCCTCTGTCCGGGTCGGTGGGCGGCTGACCCTCCGACGACCGGGTGGCGCCCGTCCTGTGGGCGCCTGCGCAGACTCAGTCCAACCGGTCGCCGTCGGGTCCCGTCGGGTTGGTTCCGGTGGCTGTCCCCAGGGTCACGCTGGCCATCGGGCGCAGCCGGGCCAGGCTCCGGGTGAGCCGGTGGAGGGCGCCGGCCCGGACTCCCGGGTGGCACGGCAGGTAGAGGGCGTGTTGCTTGACCGCTCGGGCCACCGGGTGGTGACAGGATGACGGCTCGCACTCGCACACGAGTCGGAGGTTCGTGCCGGCCGTGTCGAAGCCGTCGGCTGCGAGACCTCGCTGTACCCGCTCGACGTCCTCGATGTACGCAACGCACTGCCAGTGCACGTGGTGGCCGCCGTCGGAGCCGGTGGGAACCGGGACACCGAGGTACCGGAGGGTGGCGCGGATCTGCTCTGCGTTCGCCACTCTGACCCGGTCCGTTGCGGCGACCCCGGGGAGCAGTTCGAGGCCGACGGACGCCTGCTGCGCCGTGAATCGTTCGAACCAGGGGTCACTCGGCCCGGTCGGCGCCGACTGCGGTTTCCTCGCTCCGGAGATCGTCTGCTCGACTCCGGGATGTCGTCGCCGCAACCATCGGACCAACGGGAATGTCGCCACGGTCCATGCTGCGTGGCTACTGGTGAGGTTCCAGACCAGGGTGCCCGACACCTTGGCGAGCAGTCTCGAGCGGGGCGTGACTCGGAGTTGGGTCTGAGCGCGGCGGAGTCGGGCTGCCAGATCTGCATCGTCGGTCACGGCGAGTCCGCCCCCGTAGGTGTCGAGGGTCTTGGTGGCCGACGAGCTGTAGATGCCGACGTCCCCGAATGCTCCGGCCTGCCTGCCGTCGACGGTGGCACCGAGGTTGTGCGAGAAGTCCTCCACGATCCTGGCACCAACTGCTCGTGCCGCCTCGATGATCGGGGTCGGGTCCGACGCGATCCCGAACAGGTAGGTCAGCATCACCACCCGTGTTCGTTCATTCAGGTGCTCCACGAGTTGCGCTTGATCGAACAGCAGCGTGCCGGGGTCGATGTCCACCACGACGGGCTGGCACCCGACGCTGCGCACGGCATCGACCATCGGCTGGATCGTGATCGGCGGGAGGATGACCTCGGAGCCGGGTGGGAGATCCATCGCCTGCAGGGTCGCGAGAAACGCTGATCTCGCGAACGGGAAGGCGATGCAGGTGCCGACCCCGAGGTGGTCGGCGAAACGCCGCTCGAACGCGGTGACGACGCCGTCGCCCGCGGCGTCACCGGGTCTGCTCCGGATGGCAGCACGGAGCAGATTCCGTACGTCGAAGCGGACGGTGTGGTTGATGCACGTTCGTGCGACGGCCACCCTCTCAGCCTCCCTGTACGGATTCGTGGACGATCCGCGTGGCGTTGGCCATGGTGACCAGAGCCAGGGTGGTGGCCGGGATCGACGGCAGGACCGACGCGTCGACGACGTGGGTCCGATCGAATCCGCGGGGCCGGCCCAGCACGTCGGTGTCGAGGGGCGCTTCCCGTCGGTCCAGCATGGGCATGGAACCCCCGAAGTGCCAGGAGATCGGCTCCGGACCGACCATGGGGCCGATGGGAGGCAGCACCTGCAGGCCGGCCTGCCTGAGGAGTCGACGGAGGTGTTCGGCTGCTCGTCGGGCCGTTGCCGGGAACGACGGCATCGGGACGGTGTCGACAACCATCCGGTGGCCGGCCGGTTCGTCGCGCTCGAGGGTGAGCACGTGGTGTCCGGCGTCGTCGGAGTGCATGGAGCAGAGCGCGACCAGGAACTGTCGGGCGATCCGGTCAGTGGCCCCGCTGGGCAGGTGGAGGCGTGCGGTGAGGTGGGCCAACCGACCTGTCGCCAGTTCGTTCGGCGGCGACACCTGGGCGTGGATCCAGTGCGGCGACGCCGGGGTCCGGAACTCGACGAAACAGGCCGCGAGCGTCATGGCCGCTGCCGGTTCCGGCGCCCGTCCCGGGACGAGGATCGGTGCGACAAACCCCTGGGTCGACAGGAGTCGGACCGGGTGATCCCACAACTCGAGCGTTTCGAGCATGATCCTGGTCGAGCCGATCGGCCCGCCGGCGATGAACAGTCGGTCACCGGTGATCCGTTCGGTCCGCCCATCGACGGTGACGCACCGGACGACGACTCGCCCTGAAGTCTCCTCGATCGTCCGCACGGTCAGGCCGGGGCGGTACTCGACCACGCCCGAGGCCACGAGCGGGTCCAGATGGTGCGTCGCAGCGTCGATCGACCCGTAGGCGCAGCCGCTGTGGCACATGCCGCAGTAGCGGCACGATCTCGGCGAGGAGTGCCCGCCGGTGACGGCAAGTCGGGAGCGCCCGAACACGATGTCCGGATCGCTGGTCAGTGGTGAGGACTCGAGACGGTTGAGCACGAGCTGTGCTGTGGGGGGGATGGTCAGCTGGTCGATCGAGTCCCGGTAGACCGGGAACTCGGCCTCGAGGCCGTCCCGGGCTCCGGACAGCGGCATCGTCCGGAGTACCTGTCGGTAGTGCGACGCCAGGTCGGCCCGGTCGATCGGCCAGCCCTCCATGTCGTTGTCGTGGGTCGGCAGGACGGCCGCACCCCACACGTTGCTCCGGCCGCCGCGGGCGAGTGAGGCCACGGGAGCGAACGGGAAGCGTCGGACGGTCGGCAGCGGCGGGACGCCGTCGGGCTCGTAGACGTGGTCCGACCCGAAGTCGAGCCGCCTCGGGAGCGGGTCGCCGAGGGTTGGGTTGCGGCTGATGAGGTCGACGCTCGTCTCGTCCCAGTCCGGCGGGTCGAGCCGACCGAGTCGGGCGACCACTCGGAGGCGGTCCTCGTCGAGCACCCGACCGACGTCGACCATCACCGTGGACCGACCCAGGCGGGCGAGTTCCGTCGCCGCAGCGACGCCGGCATGGCCGCTGCCGATGACGATCGCGTCGGTCACCGGATCCCTCCGGGGGTCGGTACCGACTTCCGGAGCCCCGAGCTGCTTCGAGGAGCGCGGTCGACGATCACTCGGCTCCGGAGCCGATCGCGGCGGTCACGTCGTCGGCCCGGACCCCCCGGCTCCGGTCCCGACGCTTCCTGAGCCACAGTGCGATCGGAACCGCGGCGAGGCTGAGCACGGCGAGTCCCACAGTGGCCGGTCCCGGGAAGGCGATGCCCACGGCGACGAGCGCACCCTGCAGTGCGCTCAGCAGTCCCAGCGCCGTGGCGACGACGAGGGCGTAGACGGTGAGCTCCCGTCGGCTCCGCCGCACGGGCCCGAGGTGACGTGCCCACGTCGTGACGGCGGTGCCTCCCAGCACGGCGAGGCCCGGGACGAATGCGGGGTGGACCGGACCTCGGTCGGCCAACCAGGACTGCAGGCGTTCGCGGCCCTCGGCGGCGATGCGCCGCCGTCGACCGGGCATCGACGTGACGAGGACCGCTGCCGAGACCCCTGCTGCCGCTTCGATGATCAGGGTGGTGAGCCCGTAGGCGAGCGCTGCCGCGGCCGGTGAGCCGAATGCGACCAAGGACCAGGCGAGCACGGCGAGTCGAACCGGTTGACTGACAGGGGACAGCTCGAAGATGACGAGGAACCACATCAGCGACTGCACCCCCCACGAGGGAGCAGGGTTGAGGCCCGTCGCCGATGCAGGATCGTCGCGAGCCTCCGCCGCCTCCACTCCGGACCTCACCCGCCGTCACGGGCGACCGCGCCCGTCCCCGGACGTCCAAGGGCTGGCTCGGTCCCGCGCCGCGCCACCACCCAACATCCCGTGCCCCGAGGTGGTCGAACTCCACGTCGGGCGGCGGCGTGCTCGAGTCGGGCGAACTGGTAGGCGGCCTGATCGAGGCTGCGGTTCGCGAGTTCGGTCGGTGGGTGGTCGGCGGGCTTCGGTCGCCGTCGACTCTGCCAGGCCAGCAGCCGCGCAATCGGCCAGGCCCAGCCGTGGACGTACCGGGCGTCGACGACGTGGAGTCCGCTGGAACGGACGGACTCGGTGAGGTCCTCCAGTTCGAACCTGCGGACGCTGCTCCCCGAGAGGTCGATCTGTCGCCGGAGCCGTTCGTCGGCCGGTTCGTCGATCAGGAGCCCACCACCGGGTGCGACTGTGGCTGCGAGGCGTCCGACAGCGGCGCTCGGATCGGGGACCGACGCCTGGTTCAGGGCCCCGAAACAGCACACGAGGTCGAAGGTCCGACCACCGAGGAGCTCGTCCAGATCGTCGAGTCCGCCGAGATGGAACGTTGCGTCCGGCACCCGCTCGCTCAGGTACCGGCCGGCGACCGGAGACGGGTCGATCGCCGTGACCGGCCCGACGGCGGCGAGCGTCGCAGTGGTGCCCCCAGGTCCACAACCAACATCCAGGACCGCGTGACGACCATCGCGCTCGATCCCGAGTCGGTGGAGCGCGTCGTCGATCAGCAGTCGCCGGGCGCGAAAGAACCAGTGCCACGTGTCGATGGACGCGAGCCCCTCGATCTGGTCGCTCAACATCAGCCGCACTCCGCCTGCCGAACCCGCTCCGGGCCCACTGTACGCAATCAGCCCTCGGGTTGGCCACGGCGAGCCGGCCGTCTGGAGTGGGGATCCGAGCGGTTCCACTTCCCCCGGCTGCAGCCCGAGCAGCCCTGTCGCCTCGACCGCTCAGTCGAGCGGTCGACAGTCCACAGCACCACGAAGGGCGACCGTGCACAGGGACGATCCGACGATGTCGAGGTCGACCACGTCGTCGACGTCGGACTGCTCCACCCGGGCTGGCGACCTCGGTCCCCAGCAGACGATCCCCTCGCCGGTGAGGGCGCAGCTCGCCGTTTCGCCCACGGCGACGGCGGTGGCGCCGCGGACCCCGTCGATCGGGGCTGCCGTCGGTGGTCGGATGGTCGGTGGCCGGCCCAGCGGCGCGTCGACCTGGGCCCCCCAGCACCACACCGATCCGTCGTCCCGGACAGCGCACGTCGTGGCGAGTTGGGAGTCGATCGCCGTCACCCGATCGAGCCCCGTCACGGCGACCGGCTCGGTCCGGTCGACCCGGTCGCCGGTGCCGAGTTGGCCGACGCTGTTCAGGCCCCAGCAGCCGACCGTGTCCCGAACCGACAGTGCGCAGCTGAATCCGGCACCGGCGGAGAGTGCGACGGTGTCGGCGGCCCCCTTCGTGCGTGCTGGGACGAGTCGTGTCGTCCTGCTCCCATCACCGAGCTGACCCGAGTCGTTCGCTCCCCAGCACCGAACCTGGCCGTCGGCGGCCACTGCGCACGCGTGGCTCCGCCCGGTCGACAGTCCGACCGCCCCGGTCACCTCGGGCACTGCCGTGGTGGGACCACCGATCGTCAGGGTGCGACCGTCACCGAGTTGCCCTTGATAGTCCAGTCCCCAGCAGCGCACCTCTGCACGCTGTGCCACGGCGCAGGAGAAGTCCTCACCGACCGAGAGCAACTGGACGTCGCTGATGCCGTCCACTGTCCGGAGCTCGTCGAAGGAGTTCTCGGTGGTTCCGTCACCGAGCTGGGCGGTTCGGTTGTCCCCCCAGCAGGCGACTGTCCGGTCGACCCGGAGGACGCAGGCGTGCCGGTAATCGGCAGCGATGGCGGTCGCCTCGGCGTCGAAGGAGACATCGATCCGGTTGCACCCCACCAGCAGCAACGTGCCGAGCACGATGGCGAGTGGCGTCCGGTGGGGCAGCGTCACGTCTCGATCAGTCCTCGTGGGTTGCGCCGCTGACGTACTGCGCTCGGGTCACCGACGGCCGTGCGGTGTGCCGTACCCGGCCCCGCCGGCGACGTGCGCCCCGGAGACCACGTTGCGACGGTGCGGTACGATGACCAATGTAGGCGGTGGATCCAAGGACCGGCGGGCACGGCGGACCATCCGGGCGGGGCGGTGGCGCAGGGTCCGACCATGGGCTGTGGCGTCGGGAGGAGCAGCAACGCATGGGTCGGTCGGCGGGTATCGAACCAGGAGTCGGGAGGTCACCTGTCGGCGGCTCCGACCCCCGGGACGACCGAGCGCCGGAGGTCGACGATCGACCTTCCGAGGCCTCACCACTGATGGCACTCGACCGTCGGGACCCGGCCATCGTCCGAGTCCGGTTGCTCGTCGGTGCAGTCGTGTCGCTCATCTACTTCCCCGTGGTGTGGTCGGTCGCCCTGCGAACCGACATGGAGGCCCATCTCTTCACGGCCGAGCAGATCGGGATCTCGGGCCAGGGGACCGGTCCGTACGGGTTGTTCGAACAACTGACCATCGCCGTGCGCGCGCTCCTCCCGGTCGGGGAACTCGGGTTGGTCGCCCCGGCGATGTCCGATCGCGTGTTCACCTGGGACCTCTCCGGAGTGTTGGTCGTCGTCGGCGCCGCAGTGGTCACCGCGGACCTGGTTGTGCGCCGCCTCGTCAACGCCATGGAGCAGGGTGGCCGGTCCCGTGTCGCGCTCTCGAGCGGTCTGGCGACGGTGGGCCTGATGGTCGTCACGCCGGTGACCCTGCTCACCGTTGCGCAGCAACACCTCTACGTTGGGTACGTCACCGTGACCATGTACCACAACCCCACGGTGACGCTGTCCCGGCCGTTCGCGATCGGGCTGTTCTGGCTGGTGGCGTCCCGGATGTACGGCCGCTCGAAGCTGACGACCGTCCTGTTGACCGTTGCTGTCTCGGTGCTCGTTCTCATGGCGAAGCCGAGCTTCACGACCTGCTTCCTCCCTGCAGTCGCGCTCGCCCTCCTCTGGGGGTGGCGTCGCCTTCGTTCCGTCGACTGGCGTCTGGTCGGGCTCGGATTCGTGTTGCCGTCGGTCCTGCTGCTCGCCGTCCAGTTGGTGCGCAGTCCGACGGGCGACTCGTCCGGCCTGGCGCTTGCGCCGCTCGTCGTGTTGCGTCGACTGGTGGAGCAGCGGGCCTCGTCACCGTGGTTCTTCCTGGTGTTCCTCCTCGCATCGACTCTCTTCCCCCTCACTGTGCTCGTCTGCGTCTCTGGTGCCTTGCGGGAACGGCTCCTACGACTCGCCTGGCTGACGCTGTTCGTGGCGCTGGGGTACTTCTTGCTCCTCGAGATCACGGTCTATGTCGATCCGGGCGACTTCCTGTGGGGCGCCCAGGTTGGGTTGTTCCTGGTGTTCATCGAGTCGACGGCGGTCGCGCTGCGGGTGCTCGGTCCAGGCGCCGGACTGGGCGGAGAACTCGATGGCAGTCTCACCGTCCGTCGGCTCGTCACTGGCTCGGCCTTCGCACTCCACGTGGGATGTGGTGTCCTCTTCGCTGTGGTCGAGTACCTCCAGCCGGCGCGCTGGTGGTGATCAAGCGGAGCGCCCGCCCGGGTCGGCGGGCTGGTTCAGCTGTCGAGGACTCCCCGGATCCAGTATGCGACGGCGCTTGCGACGGCGCTCGAGCTTCGGGTCGTTCGTACCTGTCGCGCCCCTGAGCCACCGAGTGCCCGGCGGCGGTCAGGTTGTCTGGCCAGGTCGACGATCGCCTGTGCGAGACCGACGACGTCCGGGTACTCCACGACAGTGCCGCAGGATCCCTCGGCGATCAGCTCCGTGACGCCGCCCGAGTCGAACGCCACGATCGGGAGGCCCCAACCGGCGGCCTCGGCGGTCACCAATGGAGCGGCGTCCTCCTTCGCTGTCGACAGCAGGATGTCGGCGTTCGCGAACTCCCGGGCCGGGTCGGTCAACGGTCCGGAGAAGGTCACGACGTCGCTCAAGCCGAGCCGAGCGACCTCGAACTCGAGTGGCCACCGTGCCGGGTCATCCCCGGTCCCCCCGCCGAACCACCGGAACTGCCAGTCGATCTCCGGGGCGAGTCTCCGGCAGTGGTACGCGGTGACGACGAACAGTTCGGGCGCCTTGCGCCAGTCGGCCACACCCCCACCCAGGACGACGCACCGGTCGTCGATGCTGGAACGATCCGGGATCGAGTCGGGTGGATCGACCGGAGGTGGGACCACGGTGACCATCTCCGGATCCACGCCGTGGTGGTCGACCACGTAGTCGCGCACGGCACCGGAGACCGCCAGGACGGCCCGGATCCGGGAGAGCAGTAGCCGCCGGTCCTCGCGGTCGAGGTTCCCCATCCATCCGGTCGACAGTTCGTGTCCGATGAGCGCCGTCGGTGCTTCGGGCACCATCCGCAGCAGTCTTACTCCGTCGGCGGTTGCCCCGTTGAGGAGCAGGAGGTCGGCCGGTTGGTTGCCGATGCGCCGCAGGCTCAGCGAGCGGAGCACCGCTTGTTCTGCGGTCGGACCAGCCAGACGCCCGGCCACCCGACCGAGCCGACGATCTGGGGAGCGGAGGTCGAGGCGGGCCGTCCGGACCTCGCTCAGTTGCTCGTAGTCCGGCCGCAGTCCGCCAGGACGGGCCAGCACGACCTCGGTGTCGAAGCCGGGGTCGCTCGCCCGCCAGGCCCGGAGCAGACGGAGCAGGACGATGGGCGGCCCGCTGCGCTCGGCCCCGTGGGCCAGGAACCGGACCCGCGGTCGTCCCGTCGGTCGATCAGCCGAACTGGCCGTTGGCACCGTGGCCCGGCCCCGGGAGCGGTGGCGGTGTGACCGCCGAGTTGGAGGTGCCCGGTCCGGCGCTGAACGGCCCGGCGGCCGGCCCACTGGTGGGCACGACAGGCGGTGGTGCCTGCTGGGCGGGCGTCGTGACCGGATCGACGGTCGGCGGCGCCGGGGTCGCTGGAGGTGTGCTGGGCGCCGGAGCGGGCGGTGCCGTCGTGGCGGCCTGCTGCACCATCTCGGGCTCGAGTCGGGGCACGTCGGCCTTCTCCTTGCGGAACCGGCGTCGCTTGTTCTCCTTGATGCCGTAGTACTCGTAGAGCGAGCCGTAGGAGCCCTCGCCCGAGACGCCGTTGAGGATCGTCCCGACGATCGGACTGTCGACCTGACGCAGCCGCTCGAAGCACTGCTTGAGCTCTCGCTTGGAGGTCTTGCCGGAGGTGGCGATCACGAGGCAGGCGTCCGAGAGTCGGGACAGGACGAGCGAGTCGGTCACGGGGAGCACCGGCGGGCAGTCGAGCAGGATGATCTGGTGGCTCGGCCGCAGGGCGTCGATCACCTGGGCGGTGCGGTCGAGCGACAGGAGCTCTGACGGGTTCGGCGGCCGCGGCCCCGAGGGGAGCACTCGGATGTTCGGCTGGTTCGGCGCCTGCTGCACCGCCTCGTTGAGCGTCGCCGAGCCGACCAGCACCGACGTCAGACCGACGGAGCCGTCGACGTCGAAGAACTGGTGGATCCTCGGTCGGCGGAGGTCGCAGCCGATCACGACCACCGACATGCCGGCGTCAGCGAAGGCGACGGCCAGATTGGCGACGGTCGATGTCTTGCCCTCTCCCGATGTCGCGCTCGTCAGCTGGATCACCGACATCTGACGGTTGAGTGCCAGGTACTGCAGCGAGGTCCGGATGCCGCGGTACGCCTCGGCGGTCACCGACATGGGTGAGCTGACCGTCGTGAGCCTGGGTTCGTCCCGGTTCTTCCAGTCGTCGTCGGTCGGGATCAGTCCCAACGTGGGGAGACCCTTGCTGACTCGCTCGACGTCGGACGGGGCCCGGACGGAGTCGTCGAGCTGGTCGAGCAGGAAGGCCAGCCCGATGCCGATGAACATGCCGATCAGGGCGGCCTGGATCAGGTCCCTGATCAACTTGGGTGACACCGGGGACCCGGGGACCGTGGCCGGGTTGAGGATCTGGACACCGCCGGTGGTGGTGAGCCGCTCGGACAGCTGCAGGATCTGGAGGCGCTGCTGATAGTCGTTCAGCTGGGTCTGCAGTTCCTCGCGCTCGGCGCTGATCCGGTTGTTGAGGCGCTCCCGTTCCTGGACCGCCGTCACGTACTCGGGCGATTCCACCGGCAGGGTGGCGATGCGGTCGTCGAGCGCTGCGAGGGGCTGGTTCAGCTCGTCGACCTGCTTCTGGAAGTCGTTGATCTGCTGGCTCAACACCTCCTTCGACTTGGCCAGGTCGGCCACGATCGCGTTGAGGCGTTCGGACTGGTAGGTCTCGGCGTACAGGTTGACCTTCTCCGCCGCCACCACCGGGTCGGTGTCGGTGGCGCTCAGGATGATGATGTCGTCCTCGCCCCCGGACGCTGCGCTGATGGTGATGGCGACGCCGTTGTTGGCCTTCTTGACGGCGTCCCGGATGGCGAGCGAGTTGATGATCTTCAGCTCGTTCTGGACGGCTCGGGTGGGGTCCACCACCTGGGCCGACGGCTGGAAGATCGACTCCGACTGCTTCGACTGCAACAGCAGCTGCGCCGACGCCTGGTACACGGGCGTGGACGTCAGGTCGATGGCGGCGATCACGCCCATCGAGATCAGCATCGTGATGACGATGACCGGCCACCGGCGCTTGAGCACCGAGAGGTACTCGCCGATGTTGTTCTCGGTCGTCTCCTGCATGGGTTGCATCGAGTCCCCCCGCCCGGGACCTTCGTCCCGGCGCTCTGGATGTCGGAGCCAAGTATGCCGGTGGTCGACGCGCTATTGCGATCGGTTCAGGTGGATTTGCCCACGCCGTCCGGGGTGAGGACCCGCTCGAGCATCCGGTCGTAGATCGACTCGATCGTCGCCGTGACGATCCGTTGGTCGTAGGTGGCCTCGACGGCCGCCCGTCCCCGCGCCCCCACGGCCCGCCGCTCGTCCGGTGACAGATCCAGCAGCTCCCGGATGGCATCGCCGACCTCGTGGGCATCACGTGGTGCCGGGGTCCACCCCACTCCGGTCCCGCGCACCTGTCGGGTGATCTCGCCGGTGTCCGTGGCGACGAACGGCAGAGCACTGGCCATGTACTCCAGGACCACGAGTGGCCCGGTCTCGTTCTTGGAGGTCACGAGGCCGGCGTCCGCTCCGCGCAGCACCTCGGGCAGGTCGTCGCGTGGGCCTGCGATGGTGAGGAGTTCGTCGACACCCAGGTCGGCGGCCATGGAACTGCACCCGGCGAAGTACTCGGGGTCGGCGGTGGTGCTCCCCACGACGACGACCGAGCAGCGAGCCCGCTCGGCTTCGCTCAACGTCGCCAGTGCCCGAAAGAGGGTGGGGTGGTCCTTCTGGGGTCGGAAGTTCGCCACCATCACGAAGACGACGGTGTCGTCCGGGAGCCCGAACTCGCGGCGGAGGTCGAGTGGCTCCACGTCGGTGAACCGGTCGACATCGACGCCGCTGCGGACAAGGTGGACCCGCTCTGCCGGCAGACCCGCGGCGGCGACCGCCCAGTCGCAGAGCCGTTGGTCCACGCCCAGGTAGTCGTCGACGCCCCGCTGGACCGCCTCGCGGAGGCTCCGTGGCGCGCTCCGGTTGACGTGGAGCCAGCCGAAGTGGTCGTGGAAGACGTGTGGGAGGTCGACGGCGCCGAGGACCCGGCTGAGGGCGATGAACTTCATGGTGCCGCGACCGTGCGAGTGGATCAGGTCGATCTCCCGGTCGCGGACGAGTTGCCGGAAGGTGAGCACCTTGCGCAGGTCCCACGTGGCCGTGCGGCCCAGCGACACGTGCGCAACGTCCGGGGCGAGCACGTCCACCAGCGGACCGCCTGAACGGGTGCTGCAGAACGTCACCCCGAACCGGTCCCGATCGAGGCTGTTCGCGATGTCGACGGCGACGCGCTCTGCGCCGCCCAGGTTCATCGAGTCGTTGACGACCAGCACGTTCGTCCGCTCAGGCACCGGCGGACCTCCCGGCTGCTGCACGCGGCAGCACCGCCCGGGCCACGTCGAGCATCGCCGCACCCAGCCCCCATCCGTCGAGGCGATACGCATGGGTCCGCACACCGTCGACGACCAGTCGGAGCCGGCCGCGTCCCGGTTCGTCGATCCGGGCGCGCCGGCGGTGGTCACCGGCGACCCGCCGGAGGGTCCGCGCCTCGCCGAAGTCCCCGAGCAGTTCGGCCCGCTCGGCCGCGACCTCGAGCTGCTCGGCCCGGGCGCGCAGGCCGTCGGCGCGCCGACCATCCCCGCTCCGCAGGGTGGCGCCGACGCCGCTCGCCACGGCCCGGGGGAGGTCGGCCCCGACGAGCACTCCGGTCTCCTGGGTCCCGTGGACGCGGAACCCGAGGAGGCGTTCCGGGACCGCCTCCACCGTGCCCACCGCCGCGGCGATCAGCGTCAGCCACCGGTCGTGGCGCATCGGCGCCACGGGGTGCTCCAGCTCGCCGGGGAACGGCAGCGCCGCGTCGACGACCCGACGTCGCATCATGACCGTGCACCCGGTCGTGAGCGCCGTCGTGGCGGCGAGCTCCTCGGCGACGATCGGCCGGCGGCGCAGGGTGCGGCCGACCTGTCGGGTATCCCAGAGGCCGCGGTCGAGCGACCGACCGTCCTCGCCGATCAGGTCGGCGTCGGAGAAGACGAGCGTCAGGATGGGATCGCGCTCGAACTCGTGGACGAGCCGGCTGAGCTTCTCGGGGTACCAGACGTCGTCCTGGTCGGCGAGCGCCACGAACCGCCCCCGACAACGTTCGAGTGCCAGCCCGAAGTTGGCGGTGGAGCCGACTCGCCGGGAGTTCACCTCGAGGCGCACCTCGAAGGGGAGCGTCGGGGCCAGCGCCCGGACGAGGGCCACGGTGTCGTCGGAGGAATCGTCGTCCTGGACGACGAGCTCGTCGGGCAGGTGGTGCTGGCCGGCGAGCGATTCGAGGAACGGGCGGATCCATCGCTCGCCGTTCCAGGTGCAGAGGGCCACCGAGAGGTCGACGGTCGGCCGCCGACGCAGTTGACCGATCGCCCGTGCGGGTTCGCGGTCTGCACGCGGTGCTGCCTCGGCGCTGGACATGTTCCCCGTCGTCTCCGGTCCCCCGGGGCCGAGTGGAAACGGCCCTGACCCCGCCTATCCTACCGAGCATCAGACCAGGACCCGCTGTTCCGACCTGGGGGAGCAGTCGCGGCGGAGTCCGACGAGACCGGTCAGGTGGACGATGGGTGAGCAGGTGGATCTCCTCTCGTGGGGCAGGTCCCCCGAGGAGTGGAGCGCAGGGGCGAGCGCCACGCTCGAACCGGATGTGCGCGTCGCGGCACGTGAGCTCGAGGAGCACGCCGGCCGGACCGACGCACCGTGGCTGCTCCTCTGGGACCATGCGCTCGGTCGCCCCGATCCCGACGTGGTCGGGGAGCTGGTCGGCGGTCGGGCGGACGCCTGGCACGCCGGGCTCCTGCTGGGCACGGGAGGGCTCCCCGAGGAGCACGACTACATCCACCCGATCTGGCCGCTCAGCCTGGACGCCCCTCCGGACCTCGAGGCCGTGTCGTGGCGGATCTCCCTCGACGCCCTACTGGTGCGGACCGAGGTCGTCCGGGTGCTCGGCTCGCTGGACGGGGCCTTCGAAGGCCGCACCGGTGCGGGGCTCGAGTTCGGGCGACGGCTGATCGACCGGGGCGCCGTGGTCTTCCACACCCCCCGACTGCTCGGTCCCGTCCGCCGTCCGGTGGCACCCTTGAGCGAGCACGACCGGTTCGTGTTCCTCCGCCGCGTCTTCGGCCGGAAGTGGGTCCGCTACGCCGGTGCCCGACGCAGCGCCGCCCACCTGCACCCGCTGGTCGTCCGTCAGGCGCTCGAGTCCTCGGCAGCCGCCTGTGCTGCGACCCCCCGCCCACCGGGTGACCCCGAGATCGTCCTCGAGCGGCCGGCGGTCGCAGTGCCGAAGGATCCATCGGTCACGGTCGTCCTGCCGACGCTCGGCCGCTACGAGTTGCTCCGTCCGGTGCTCGACCAACTGCGCATCCAGACGGTGCCGGCGCTCGAGGTCCTCGTCGTGGACCAGAACGACCCCGACCGCCGGGAGCTGGACCTCTACGCCGAGTACGCCGACATCCGCCTGCGACCGATCATCCAGGACGTTCGCGGTCAGTGGATCGCACGCAACGCCGCCGTGCTCGAGTCGCGGGGCGACTGGCTGGCGTTCATCGACGACGACTCCGAGGTGGGTCCCGACTTCATCGAGACGCACCTCGAGGGGATCCATCGCTACGACGCCGACCTCTCGACCGGCGCCTCGCTCGCCGTCATCGGCGCACCGGTCCCGGACAACTACGCCTTCTTCCGGGTGGCCGACCAGTGGGACTCCGGCAACGGGATGTGCCACCGAGACCTGTTCGCCCGGTTCGGTCTGTTCGACCAGCAGTTCGACCGCCAGCGTCGGGGTGACGCCGAGTTCGGTCTGCGGGTGCAGCAGGGCGGCGGACTGGTCGTCCACAATCCGCACGCCATCCGGGTGCACCTGAAGGCTCAGGAGGGCGGACTCCGGACCTTCGGGTCCCTCGACGGGTTCCGCCATCGGGACCGGACCTCACCGCTCCCGTTGCCGTCGATGGTGTACTACACGAAGCGCTATCACAGCCGCCGACAGGTTCGTGAGGACCTGTTCATCGGGCTCTCCCAGGCGATCGTCCCCTACGAGCTGAAGCGGCGGGCGACCCCGGCCCAGTGGGCCCGGTTCGTCATGGGCGAGGTGCGTCACATCCCTTCCACCGTTCGTCGTGTTCGAGCCTCGCTCGACATCGCCGACGAGATGGTCGCCGCCGGTCCGGAGATCCCCGAGCTCGGCGACGAGCCGGTGCTGCACCGGGACTGACGTGAAGCTCGCGGTCATCGGCGACACCCAGCACTACCGGGACGACCAGGGGCGCCTCTGCGCCCTCGAACCGGTGGTGAACCAGCTCGACCGGTGGGCCGAGCTCTTCGACGAGATCGTCCTGTGTGCACCGCTCGACCCGGGTCCGCCGCCCGCCGGCTTCGCTCCCTACGGGGCCGCGAACGTCCGGATCGAGCCGCTCCGGAAGGCCGGTGGCAACACGGCGCTCGCCAAGCTCGGACTGCTGCCCCGGCTCATCCCCTGGGCCGTGGCCACGCGGCGGGTCGCCCGGCAGGTCGACGCCGTCCACCTGAGGTGCCCCTGCAACATCGGGATGGTGGCGATCTTCTCGACCTGGAAGGCCGTCCGCTACCGCTACGCGCTCTACGCGGGTGTCTGGCACAGCTATGCCGGCGAGCCCCGGTTCTTCGGTGCCCAGCGCCGTCTCCTGGGGAGCCGGTGGTTCGGCGGTCCGGTGAGCGTCTACGCGGCCGCCGACCCGGAGCACCCCCACCTGGTCCCGTTCTTCAGCCCGTCCTACTCCGATCGTGACTGGGATGCCGCCGCCCCGGGGGCCGACGCCACGATCGCCCGGATCGAGGACGACGCGTTCCGGGGCCCGTGGGAACTGGTCACGGTCGGACGACTGACCGTGAACAAGAACCAGGAGACGGTGGTCCGGGCAGCCGCCGAGCTGGTTCGGCGCGGCCTCGACGTCCGGCTCGGTGTCTACGGCGACGGCCCCGAGCGACCGCGACTCGAGGCGCTGGCGGCCGAGCTGGGGGCCGGCGAGCAGATCACGTTCCACGGCTCCGTGGGTCACCGCGAGGTCATGGCTGCGTTCGCCTCCGCCGACCTGAACCTGCTGTCGACCCGGCAGGAGGGGTACGGCAAGGTGCTGCTCGAGGGCATGATCCACGGTGCGGTGCCGGTGTTCTCTCGGAGCCCGGTGGCCGACGAGATCGCCGGGGCCGGCGACCGCGGTGTCGTCGTGGACGCCGACGACTGGGCGGCCATGGCCGACGAGGTCGAGGCGCTCGTCGCCGACCGGCCCCGATGGGCCGCCATGGCCCGTGCCGCCCGGACGTTCTCGGGCACGGTGACGCTGGAGACCTTCCAGCAGCGGGTCCGATCGATGCTCGAGTCGCAGTGGGGGGTCCGACTTCCCGCCCCCGACGCACCGGCGGTCCCGTGATCCGCTCGGTTCTGCTCGTCACCCAGTACTACCCGCCCGAGCGCGGCGCGGCGCAGGTGCGACTGGGTGCCATCGTGCGCGAACTCCGGCGCCGGGACCTCGACGTCGAGGTGCTCACGGCGCTGCCGAACTACCCGACGGGCCGGATCTTCCCGGGGTGGCGCCAACGGCTCCTGCAGTACCGGGACGAGGACGGCGTCCGGGTCGGGCGGGTGTGGGTCTACGCCGCCATGGGCAGCGGCCCCGCTCGGATGGCCAACTACCTCTCCTTCGGGTTGACCTCCGTCCTGGGTGTCCTGCGCTCCCGGCGGGCCGACTGGACCGTGGTCGAGTACCCGACGCTGTTCGGGGCGCTCCCCGCGGTGGCGCTGTCGCGACTCCGCCGCCGCCGCGTGGCGCTGCTCGTGGCCGACCTGTGGGTGGACTCCATCGTCGAGGTCGGCGCCGCCGGCGACGGAGTGCTCGTCGCCGTCCTCCGGCGGGTGGAGCGCTGGATGCTCCGTTCGGCCGACCGGGTCACGGCGGTCACCGAGGGGGTGCGCGACGCGCTCGTCGCCAAGGGGGTGCGTCCCGATCGGCTGGCCTGGCTCCCGAACGGTGCCGACACCGACCTGTTCTCCCCGGGCCCCGAGGACCCCGCGCTGCGGTCGCGCTTCGGGCTCCGCGACGACTCCGACGTCGTCCTCTACGCCGGCACCCACGGCTACGTCCACGGTCTGGAGGTCGTCCTCGACGCCGCCGAGGCGCTGGGCGACCGTCCCGTCGAGTTCCTGCTGGTCGGGAGCGGCTCGGAGAAGCCACGCCTGGTCGCCGAGGCGGCCTCACGGGGACTGGCGAACGTGGTGTTCGCCGACCCGGTCGACCCGGAGACCGTGGCCGAGCTCCTCCGCACCGCACGGATCTCGCTGGCGACGGTCCGCGAGGGGGACCTGTACCGCACCATCCGGTCGGCCAAGATGCTGCCCGCCATGGCCGCAGCGGTCCCCGTCGTCTACAGCGCCGACGACGAGGGGTCGCGCATCGTCCGCCGCGAGGGGGCCGGCATCGTCACGCCGCCGGGGGACGGGGCGGCACTGGCCGATGCGGTCGCCTCGCTCCTCGACGACCCGGACCGGGCGGCCGCCCTGGGCGCCGCCGGGCGGGCCTGGGTGGAGTCCGAGGCCAGCTGGCGGCGACTCGTCGGCGACTGGTTGGCCGAGCTCGACCCGGCGGCGGCCGCATCCCCTGGGCCGCCGGCCGCCCGCCCGGTGGGGTCGTCAGGAGCCGGGGGTCGGTCGTCGTGAATCGTCAGGACCTCTACCGGCGCCTCCCGCTCCCGGCGCAGCAGGCCATGGCGGCGGCCTACGGCGTCGTCCAACTGCCGATCCGCCACGGCGGACGGTTCCGGTCCGACGTCCGGGACCTCGACGCCCGACAGTGGTGGTCGCCGGACCGCCTGCAGCGGGACCAGGACCAGCGCGTCCGCGCGATGGTCCTCTGGTGCGCCCACCGGGTGCCCCACTACCGGGACCTGTTCGCCGAGCTGGGACTCGACGCCTCGGACGTGCGCACCGCAGCCGACCTGGCGCAACTCCCCATGCTCGACAAGGAGACGGTCCGGGCGGATCCCGAGCGGTTCCTGCCGGATCCCCCGCGGCCGAAGCTCGTGGCGCAGACGACCGGCGGGACGACGGGCACCCCGCTCGCGTACTGGGCCACGAAGGATGCCGTCCGGTTCAACTACGCCACCTACGAGAGCCGCACCCGGGCCTGGTCGGGGGTCCGCTTCGGTGACCGCATGGCGTCGTTCCACGGTCAGCCCATCGTCCCCGCCGGCCAGGAGCGCGGTCCGTTCTGGCGCCGCAATCCGGCGTTCAACCAGCTCTACTGCTCCGTGTACCACCTGAGCGACGCCAATCTGCCGGCGTACCTCGACGCCCTGACCGCCTTCCGGCCAGTGGTGCTCGCCGGCTACACCTCGGCGATCCACCGGCTCGCCCAGTACGTCCTGCGGGTGGGCGACACGGACCGCATCCGGCCCCGGGCGGTGATCGTGAGCTCCGAGACCCTGCTCCCGGCGGCCCGCGCCGACATCGAGTCGGCGTTCGGTTGTCCCGTCCACAACGCCTACAGCCTGGGCGAGCTCGTGGCCTACGTGTCCGAGTGCGACTTCGGCTCCATGCACGTGTCGACCGAGTACGGGGTGCTCGAACTGCTCGACACGGACGAGTCGGCGGGGACCGGTCGCCACGAGATCGTCGCGAGCGGACTGTTCAACCGGGCCATGCCGCTGCTGCGCTACCGGACCGGGGACACGGCGGCGCCGGCGACGACGACCTGCGAGTGCGGACGGGGCCTGCCGACCGTCGACGAGCTCACCGGCCGCTCCGACGACGTCGTGCACACGCCCGACGGGACGATCGTCGGGCCGGCACCGATGAGCCTGGCCTTCCAGCGGGTCCCGAATCTCCGCCGGGCGCAGGTCCATCAGGACCGGGTCGAATCGATCCGGGTCCTGGTCGAGGTCGATGAGGACTTCACTGTCGACGACGAGTCGTTCATGGTCGCCGAGCTCGCCAAGCGGCTGGGCACGGCGCTCGAGATCGACGTGGAACGCGTCGACTCGCTGCCTCGGACCTCTGGCGGCAAGGAGCGCGTCGTCGTCTCGACCCTCGCCCGGGATCGGGGCGACCGGTGAGCGACCTGCCGGCCGCCACACCGGCGCGTCGTCGGGACGACGATGCGGGTGGTCACCGCAAGGCCGTGCTGGCCCGGACGAGCGCCAACCCGAGCATCGGCTTCGTCGGCATCCACTCCAACGGCCGGCCCGACCAGCCGGTGAGCCAGAACGAGACCCTGGCCGAACTCTTCGAGGCGGCGGGCTACCGGACACGCCGGGCGTCCGGCTTCCGGAACCGTTGGTTGCGCACCGCGCACCAGATCGTCGGGATCCTGTCGTGGCGGCGGACCAACGTGGTGGTCATCGCAGCGTTCTCCGGGCCGTCGTTCCTGATCAGCGAGTTCTCGGTCCCGCTCGCCCGCCTCACCGGGAAGAAGGCGGTCCTGTTCCTGCACGGCGGGAACCTGACGACCTTCGGCTCGGCGAACCGTCGACGGGTCGAACGGACCCTGCTCGCCGCCGACGCCGTGTTCGCCCCCTCGCCGTTCCTCGCCCAGACGTTCCGAGACTGGGGCATCGACGTGCACGTGGTGCCGAACGTGCTCCGCCTGGAGCGGTACGAGTACCGCCGCCGTTCGCCCATCCGTCCCCGCATCATGTGGATGCGCACGTTCCACGAGCACTACGACCCGGTCTCGGCCGTCCGGGCGTTCGCCGCGATCCGCACCGATCGCCCCGACGCCACGATGACGATGGCCGGTGCGGACCAGGGGCTGCTCGGCGAGACGGTCGCCGAGGCCGATCGCCTGGGCGTCCGTGATGCCATCACGTTCCCCGGCTACCTCGACGCCGCCGGCAAACGTGCGGCCTTTGCGGACCACGACGTGTTCCTGAACACGAACCTGGTGGACAACATGCCGGTGAGCGTGCTCGAGGCCGGCGCCTCCGGTCTGGTCGTCGTGGCCACGGCCGTGGGCGGGATCCCGGCCCTGGTCCGGGACGGCGAGGACGGGGTGCTCGTCGATGCTGGAGACGACGCCGCCATGGCCCGTACAGTGCTCGAGTTGCTCGACGACGACACGCGGTCGGGCCGGTTGTCGGAAGGAGGCCGGGCGATGGCGGAACGATCGGGCTGGCCGCAGGTCCACGAGCAGTGGCGTCGCGAGCTCGAGCTGATCCTTCCGAACCGGCGGGTGCGGTGAGCGGCCGCGCCACCACGGTGTCGGTGCGGGAGGCCCGTGATGCCGACCTGCAGGCGGTGGCCGAACTCCACGTGGCTGCGTTCCCCGAGAGCGTCCTCGGCCAGCTCGGCGTGGAGGCGGTCCGCCGCAACTACGTCTGGCAGCTCCACGGCCCGCACGACGTGACGGCGCTGGTTGCTGAACTCGACGGTCGTCCGGTCGGATTCCTGTTCGGCGGCGTGTTCCGGGGTTCGACGATCGGGTTCGTGAAGTCCCAGAAGTTCTTCCTCGCCCGTCAGGTGCTTCGTCACCCGAAGGTGCTGCTGGACCGGATCGGCCTGAACCGGATCCGCCTCGCCCTCCGGCTCGTGTCCTCCCGGTGGTCGACACCCGCACCGGAGGTCCCGGCCGCCGTGCCACGGTCGTCGTTCGGCGTGCTGGCGATCGCCGTGGACCCGACGGTGCAGGGTCACGGCGTGGGTCGGGAGCTCATGGCCGTGGCATCGGCCACGGCGACCGCCGACGGGTTCGAGTCGATGCACCTGTCGGTGCACCCCGACAACCTCCAGGCGGTGTCCTTCTACGAGTCGCTCGGATGGCAGCGGTCGCCCGAGGACGACGGCGGCTGGGTCGGACGGATGCGGATCCCGTTGGACGGCGCAACCACGGACCCCGCCGGCTCCGGCTGATCGTTCGTCGGACTCAGCCGCCCGTGGGGAAGACCCATCCGAACACGCGGCCGATCAGCTCCTCGAGCTCGTCGGCGGTGCGACGGAACGCCCGGGTGCCCTTGCCCATCGGGTCGACCACGTCGTCGTCGGTGCCGTAGTGGAGCACGGCGCCGGGACGTCGTGCGGCCGCCGCCCGGGTGCTCCACCCCAGCACCGTCTCGTCGGCTCGCCGGGGACCGACCAGCGATGCCAGGGAGTCCAGCTCGCGGAGCGGGAACGCCCGGTGGACGACGGTCGGTGAGAACTCGGCGAGCGACATGAGGTGCGCCCGTTCCATGGTGATGACCAGGTTCGCCCAGTCGACCAGCTCGGGGGTGAGCTGACGGCTCCGGTGGGCGGAGATGTCCACGCCCCGTCGCGCCATGGCCCGGACCGACCCCGGGTGCACGCCCACGTCGCCGGGGAGGAACCCGGCGGAACCGACGACCGCCTGCGCGCCGTGGGCGGTGACCCATGTGTGACCGATCGCCTCGGCCATGGGTGACCGGCACTGGTTCGCGGTGCAGATGAACAGGACCGTCGGCGCGTCGAGCGGCTTCGGCGAGGGGCCGGTGACGTCGCTCACGCCGGACCTCCCTGGCGTGCCCCGGCCCGGTCGGGCGGCGTGGCGCCGTCGCCGCGGAGCGCGGGTGCGGCCGAGGGCACGGCGGCGGTCACCTCCCGCTCCAGCCAGGTCCCGTCCCGGCCGGTCAGCACGTGACGGACCAACGTGACCACCACGCCCAGGTCGACCCGGGCCGAGGACCGCTCGACGTACCACCCGTCGATCGCGAGCTTCACGGGCAGGACGACCGAACGGTAGGCGTCGCCGGTCGCATCGGCATCGATCGACCGGAGCTCCCACTCGCCGACGACCAGCTGGGTCGGCCCGGCGATCCCGGGCGGAACCCGCAGCACCGCCGCCCAGGCGGGATCGTCCGACTCGACGTACGGGGGTGCCTCCGGTCGGGGGCCGAGGAGGCACATGTCGCCGGCGACGACGTTCCACAGCTGGGGGAGCTCGTCGAGGTGCAGCCCGCGGATCCGTCGCCCGATCGGCGTGATCCGGTCGTCGTCGGAGGAGGTCAGCGAGGCCCCCGTGGCCCGGCCGTCGGCCTGCTCGACCCGCATGGAACGGAGCTTCCACATCCCGAACTCGCGCCCACCCCGACCGGAGCGGGGGACCCGGATGAGCGCCGGGCCGCCGTCATGACGGGCCACCAGGGCGCCGATCACGGCGACGACAGGGGCGCTCAGCACCGCCAGCACGGCGGCGACCACCCGGTCCAGGACGATCCGGAGGCGCAGCCAGGACGAGACCGGCGGCGCCGGATCGTTGCGGGCGGTCACGTCGGCACTGTCACGACGGCGAGGACACCTCGGACCGGAGCGAGTCCACCACCCGTGCGACGTCACCCTCGCTCAGGCGGGGGTGCAGGGGAAGGCTCAGCGCGCGATCCGCCAGCTCGTCGGCCACGGGGGTGCCGCCCGGCCCCGGCCCCACGCCCTGTTCGGCGAACCACCCGAAGGTGTGCAACGGGCGGAAGTGGACGCTGGTGCCGATCCCCTGGGCCTGCAGGGACGCCTGCACGGCGCCCCGATCCGTTCCCTCGGGCAGGACCACGACCATCAGGTGGTCGGCCGAGTCGGGGTCGGCCTCACCGGGGACCAGACGGACGCCGGGGACGTCTGCGAGCGCACTGCGGTAGGCATCGACGATCTTCCGCCGTCGAGCCTGCAACTCGTCGAACCGGCGGAGCTGCACCCGAGCGACCGCCGCCAGCACATCGGGGAGGTTGGCCTTGAGCCCGTCGCCGAGCACGTCGTAGCTGAGCGTCTTGGCATCCGGCCGGTACCGGTTCCAGGCGTCCTTGCTCAGACCGTGGAGGCGGAACGATCGCGCGAAGTCGGCGAGCTCCGGGTCGTCGGTGGCCAGTGCCCCGCCCTCGGCGCTCGTCAGGTTCTTCGTGGCGTAGAACGAGAAGCAGCACCCGGCGGTGTCCCGGCCGCCGATCAGGCCCCGGTGGTCCCGGGTGCCCATGGCATGCGCGGCGTCCTCGATCAGCGGGACGCCGGCGACGTGGCACAGGTCGTGGATCGACTTCGGCACGGCGACGCCGGCGAAGTGCACGGCCACGACGGCGTCGAGCCCGGGCTCGCCGTCGAGCGCCGCTGCGAGCGAGGTCTCGCTGAGGTTGAGCGTGACCGGGTCGATGTCGAGCAGGACCGGCTCGAGTCCTCGGTGGTACGCAGCCATGGCGGTCGAGACGAAGGTCCAGGTGGGTACGCCGATACGGGCGCCCCGGGGGAGGCCCAGGTGGGCGACCGCGATCTCCAGCGCAGCCGTGCACGACGACACGGCCACGACGTGCTCGATGCCGACGTACTCGGCGAGCTCGGCCTCGAGTTGCGCACACTCCTCGCCGGTGGTGATCCAACCGCTGCGCAGCACGGCGGCAGCGGCCTCCACCTCGTCCTCGGAGATGTCCGGCTCGGAGAATCGGATCACGTCGGTCGACACCGCACCTGCCCCTGCGTCCGCCGCCCTCGGGCGGCACGCCTCGTCGTCGCTCCCGACCCGAGCGTACCGCCGGACCGTCGGAACCGCCCCGTCCGGCCGGGACCGCGGAGAACTTTGGTCGCCCTCTCCGGCCTGAGTAGTCTCGCCCCCGATGTCGAACCCGCTGAGCGACTTCCTCCGCGACTACCTCACGGTCGGGATCTTCGGCTCCCTGGGGTTCATCCTCGTCGGGCTGCTCCTGTTCATCGCCTGGCTGATCCGTCCCGACCGTCGGCAGGCGCAGAAGTACATCGCCTACGAATCGGGCGTGGACCCCGTCGGGAACATGTGGTCCCAGACGCAGGTCCGCTACTACATCTTCGCCCTGCTGTTCGTCATGTTCGACGTCGAGGCGGTGTTCATCTTCCCGTGGGCCACCCAGCTGGAGGTGTTCGGCTGGTTCGGTCTCATCGAGATGACGGTGTTCATCTTCGTCCTGCTCCTGGGCCTGATCTACGCCTGGCGCAAGGGGGTGCTCAAGTGGGCCTAGGTCTGGTCGAGAGCGGCAAGATGCCGGCGCCGCTCACCAAGCTCCTCAATCTCTCCCGCAAGTACTCCCTGTGGGTGTACCAGTGGGGCCTGGCCTGCTGTGCCATCGAGATGGGCGCCGCGTTCGGCTCGCCCCGCTACGACGTCATGCGACTCGGCGTCATCCCGCTGCCGGCCAGCCCCCGACAGGCGGACCTGGTGGTGAGCTCCGGCACCGTGACCGACAAGATGGCCCCGGCGATCCTGCGGCTCTACGAGCAGATGCCCGACCCCAAGTACGTCATCTCCATGGGCTCGTGCGCCAACTGCGGTGGCCCCTACTGGGACAGCTACTCCGTGACCAAGGGTGTCGACCAGATCATCCCCGTCGACGTGTACGTGCCCGGCTGTCCGCCGCGGCCGGAAGCGCTGCTCGAGGGGGTCGTCCTCCTCCAGGAGCGGATCCAGAACGAGGACATGGCGGCTCGCTGGACCGGCGAGCCGATCGTGGTGGAGTGAGTCGTGGCCGAGGAGCAGACCGACACCACCGTGACCGATCCGGACGCCGCTGACGAGGCCGTCGAGACGCAGGTCGACGAGGCCCGCGACGGGATCGTGGAAGGGTTCCGACGCGAGCTCGGCGACGCCGTCGTCGCCAGCGAGATCCATCCCGGTCAGGACCTGTGGATCCGGGTCACCGCCGACGCGTGGCGCTCCGCAGCCGAGGCGGCCCGCCACGCCCTGGGCGCCCGCTACTTCTGCTTCCTCTCCGTCATCGACTGGCTGCCCTCGCCCTACGGGCGCTCCATGGACGCGGCGGTCGACCTCGAGCTCGCCCGGCAGGCGGGCGAGGAGCCTTCGGTGCCCTCGAGCGAGCTCCAGCACGGGGTGACGGGCGGTGACACCCGGTTCCAGCTCCTGGCCCGGGTGGCCGACGTCGGACGACCGGGCGAGTTCTGGGGCGTGACGCTCAAGGCCGACCTCGGAGACGACCTGACCGTGGACTCGTGGGTGCCCGTCTACGCCGGTGCCGACTGGCACGAGCGTGAGGCCTGGGAGATGTTCGGCGTGACGTTCACCGGGCACCCCGGCCTGCGGCACATGTACCTGCCGTCGGACTTCGAGGGCCACCCGATGCGCAAGGAGTTCCCGCTCCTGGCCCGCATGGTGAAGCCGTGGCCGGGCATCGTCGACGTCGAGCAGATGCCCGGTGCCGACGACGAGGCCGCCGACGAGTCAGGAGACGCCTCGTGACCGCCGGGACCGACCGTCAGAAGCTGCAGTACATCGCGGCGCGGGCCGCCGACGCCCGGGTCAACGTCGAGCTCGAGACCGAGGGGATGACCCTCAACATCGGCCCCCAGCACCCGGCCACCCACGGCACGCTGCGGATCGTCGCCCGCCTCGACGGCGAGCAGGTGATCGCCGCCGAGCCGATCGCTGGCTACATGCACCGCGGCTACGAGAAGATCGCCGAGGTCCGCACCTACGCGCAGGTGACCACGCTGGTCAACCGCATCGACTGGCTGGGCAGCTTCGCCAACGAGGTGCCGTTCATCCTGGCCGCCGAGCGCCTGATGGAGGTCGAGGCGCCGCCACGTGCGACCTGGATCCGGACGCTGCTCTTCGAGATGTCCCGGATCGCCAACCTGATCCTGTTCCTGGGCGACATGGGCGTGCAGCTCGGTGCGATCACGCCGGTCTTCTTCGCGTTCCGTGACCGCGAGTACGTGCTCGACCAGATCGAGCGGGTGACCGGCGGTCGGTTCCACCCGAACTTCGACCGGATCGGCGGCCTCAAGGACGACCTCCCCAAGGGGTGGCTCGAGGACACCAAGCGGGTGATGGACAAGGTCCGGACCTTCTGCGACGAGATCGAGGACCTGCTCATGGGGTCCGAGGTCTTCCAGGAGCGCACCCGCGGGATCGGGGTCATCCCGCCCGACGTCGCCGTGCAGTACGGGCTGTCCGGCGCCAACGCCCGGGCCTCGGGCATCGACTGGGACCTCCGCCGTGACGCCTGTGTCGGGCTCGCCTACCCCGAGGTCGACTGGAAGGTCTGGACCCACCCGGACGGGGACTCCTTCGCCCGGTTCTGGGTCCGTCTCCAGGAGGTCCGGGAGGCGACGCGGATCATCGACCAGCTCGCCGACGGCGTCCCCAGCGGTCCGGTCATGGCCAAGGTGCCCCGGATCATCAAGGTGCCGGCCGGCGAGGCCTGGGTCTCCACCGAGAACCCGCTCGGCGAGATGGGCTACTACGTCGTCAGCCAGGGCGACCTGACCCCGTTCCGCCTGAAGATCCGCTCGGCGAGCTTCAACAACGTGTCGATCACCCCGTGGCTGCTCCGCGGTGTCTACGTTCCCGACATCGTGACGATCCTCGCCTCGCTCTACTTCATCCTCGGGGACATCGACCGGTGACCTCGTTGCTCGGCCTGGAGCTCGCCTACTGGCAGTCGACCCTCATCAGGGTGCTGGCCGGTCTGGTCGCCGTGCTGCTGTTGACCGGCGGCGTGGTCTACCTCTACCTGTTCAAGTTCGTCTCGTTCATGCAGAGTCGGTTGGGGCCCATGGAGGCCGGACCGTACGGTTCGCTGCAGCTGCTCGCCGAGGTCGGCAAGTGGCTGCAGAAGGAGGACATCCACACCGAGGACAGCGACCGCCTGATCTTCGGGCTCGCACCGGCGGTGGTGCTCAGCTCCACGTTCCTGATGTTCGTGGTCATCCCGGCCGGTCCCGACCTGGTGATCGCCAACCTGGGCACCGGCATCTACTACGTGCTCGCCGTCTCCGCGCTGTCGGTGCTCGGCATCCTCATGGCCGGCTGGGCGTCGGCCAACAAGTACGCACTCATGGGCGCGCTCCGCGCGGGCGGGCAGCTGATCGCCTACGAGCTGCCGATGGTCCTGGCGGTCCTCGGTGTGGTGATCATGGCCGGCTCGCTCAACCTGCAGGACATCGTCCAGGCCCAGGCGACCGGCGAGATCTTCGGGATCTCGGCCATCGGCAACCCGTTCATCCTCACCCAGTTCGTCGCCTTCGCCGTGTTCATGATCGCCGTCCAGGCGGAGCTCACCCAGACGCCGTTCGACATGCCGATCGCCGAGTCGGAGCTGGTCGCCGGGTACCAGGTCGAGTACTCGGGCATCCGGTTCCTCGTCTACTTCATCTCCGAGTTCGCGACCGCCGTGGCCTTCGCCGCCGTGGCCTCCACCCTCTTCCTGGGCGGCTGGGCCCTGCCGGCGAGCTGGGGCCTCTCGGACGGCGTCATGAACGTCGTCGGCCCGATCCTGGTGGCCACCAAGGCGGTGCTGCTCGTCGGCGTGGTCTTCTGGACCCGCTTCTCCTTCCCGCGGTTCCGTGAGGACCAGCTCCAGCGGCTCGCCTGGAAGGTCCTCATCCCGATCGCGCTGGCGAACATCCTGCTGACCGCCGTGTTCAAGGTGGCCTTCTGATGCCCGACAAGCCCTCCCTCCCCAAGCCCTCCCTGCCCGGTGTCCTGAAGGGGCTCGGCGTGACCTTGCGCACGGCCAAGGAGACCATGTTCCCGGACGGGCTGCTGCGCCCGCCGGCCCCGTCCCGGGGTGCGGCCACGGTGCAGTACCCGCACGAGAAGGAGGAGCCGGCTCCCCGGGCCCGTGGCGTCATCACCCTCAAGGAGGACAACTGCACGGCGTGCATGCTCTGCGCGCGTGAGTGTCCGGACTGGTGCATCTACATCGAGGCCCACAAGACGCTGGCCCCGCCCCGCCGTGAGGGCGGCAAGCCCCGGCAGGTGAACGCGCTCGACCGGTTCGACATCGACTACTCGCTCTGCATGTACTGCGGGATCTGCGTCGAGGTCTGCCCGTTCGAGGCGCTGTTCTGGAGTCCCGAGTACGAGTACTCCGAAGTCCGGATCGCCGACCTGCTCCACGACAAGGAGCGACTCGGCGACTGGTTCGAGACCGTGCCCGACTTCGAGCCGCTCGAGGCGGGCTCCGAGGTGAAGGTGAAGAAGGTGCCGCGGTGACCCCGCTGCTCGCCGCGACCACCTTCGACGTTCCCGGGAACGTGGTCTTCGCCGTGCTCGCCGTGTTCATGGTCGTCGCCGCCATCCGGGTGGTCACGACCCGCAACATCGTGCACGCAGCCCTGTGGCTGGTCGTGGTGCTGGGCGGCAACGCCATCGTCTACCTGATCCTGCAGGCCGAGTTCGTCGCCATGACCCAGCTGCTCGTCTACATCGGCGCGATCATCGTCCTGTTCCTCTTCGGGATCATGCTGACCCGGGCACCGCTCGGGACCTCGGACGACCTCGACAACAACCAGCGGTGGCTCGGCGCCATCGTCGGGGTGCTGCTGCTGCTCGTGATCGGGTTCGCGGTCACCCGGACCTGGGGCGACGACCGCCTCGACTTCGCCGCCTACGACCTGCCCGTCGCGGACGAGACCGCCGGTGCGGTCGTGGAGCTCGGGGGCTCGGGCAACGGGCGGACCCAGGCGCTCGCCAACTCGATCTTCAGCGACTACCTGATCCCCTTCGAGGTCGTCTCGGTCCTCCTGACCGGCGCCCTGATCGGCGCCATCGTGCTGGCGAGGAGGGACTGACGCCGTGCTGTTGAACCAGTTCCTCCTGCTCGCCGCCGTCCTGTTCTCCGTGGGCGTCTACGGGGTGATCGTCCGACGCAACGGCGTGCTGGTGCTCATGTCCGTGGAGCTGATCCTGAACGCCGTGAACATCAACCTGATCGCCTTCAGCACCTTCTGGGGGCTGGGCGGTCAGGTGTTCGCCCTGTTCGTCATCGCCGTGGCCGCCGCCGAGGTCGGTGTCGGCCTGGCGATCGTGCTGCTCATCTACCGGAACCGCAGGTCGGTCGACATCGACCAACTCGACGAGCTGAAGGGCTGAGGCGTACCCCATGTGGTTCTTCACACACGTCTGGATCATGCCTGCCGTCATGGCCGGCTCGTTCCTGCTGATCCTGCTGTTCGGCAAGCGGATGCGCTTCAAGGGTGCCGAGATCGGCATCACCGCCGTCGCCGTCTGCCTCCTGTTCGCGCTCGCCACGGCGTTCAGCTGGTTCACCTGGAGCGCCGACTCGCCGACGGTGTCGGCCGACGCCCCGGCCGAGGTGCTCGAGGCGGCCGAGGTCGGCGCCCTCGCCGAGGTGCCGGACCAGTGTTCCCGTGTCGTCACCGAGCTGCGCGAGGGCGAGGGTGAGGGTGGGGGCTCCGAGGCCTCGTCGTCACCCGAGTCCGCTCCGGCCGGTGAGGGGGCCGCCCCGGCCGCCCCGGGAACCGGCGAGTCGGCCGCCGGGATGCTGCCGGCCGCGGCGTCGGCCGGTGGTGGCGGCGAGGAGACGCTGACCCGCCCCGTGGTCCGCTGTGCGTCCTGGTTCGACTCCGGATCGGCGCTCATCACCTGGGGCACCCAGATCGACGGCCTGTCGGTGATGATGCTGGTGGTCGTCACGATCATCTCGCTGCTGGTCCACATCTTCTCCACGGACTACGTGCACGGGGACCGTCGCTACACCCATTACTTCGCCTTCCTGTCCCTCTTCACGGGGTCGATGCTCTTCTTCGTGCTCTCGCAGAGCACGCTGCAGATGATCGTCGGGTGGGAGCTCGTGGGCGTGTGCTCGTTCGCGCTCATCGGCCACTGGTGGGAGGAGAAGCCGAACTCCGACGCCGCCCTCAAGGCCTTCCTGACCAACCGCGTCGGCGACATCGGCCTCCTGGTCGGGATGATCATCCTGTTCTTCGCCGCCGGGTCATCGTTCTCGACCATGGACGTGAACGTGCTCGCCCAGGAGGGTGCGATCTCGCACGGGCTCCTGCTGGCTGCGTCGGCCTGCCTGATCCTGGCCGTCATGTCGAAGTCCGGTCAGTTCGTCCTCCACACCTGGCTGCCCGACGCCATGGCGGGACCCACCCCGGTCTCGTCGCTGATCCACGCCGCCACCATGGTCGTCGCCGGCATCTTCATGGTCGCCCGGCTCTACCCGGTGTTCTTCGAGGGGCTCTCGATCGCCGGGTCGTCGGTCAACCTGCTGGCCGTCGTCGGTGCCGTGACGGCTCTGTTCGGCGCCCTGCTCGCCTTCGTCCAGAAGGACATCAAGAAGGTGCTGGCCTACTCGACGGTGTCGCAGCTCGGCTTCATGGTCACCTCGCTGGGCGTCGGCGCCTGGACCGCCGCGATGTTCCAC
>SXMI01000002.1 GCA_005777415.1 Actinomycetota bacterium
ATCGGCATCGGCGGCTGGGGCAGCCGTCGCAAGCCGATGGCGGTGATCCGAGAGATCCTGCGATCGGACCTGCGCAACCTGACGATCGTCGCCTACGGCGGCCCGGACGTCGGCCTGCTCTGCCGGTCGGGTCAGGCCGCCCATGTCGTGTCCGGGTTCGTGTCGCTCGACTCGATCCCGCTGGAACCGCACTACCGGGCGGCCCGTCAGGCGGGGAGCATCGCGGCCACCGAGCTCGACGAGGGGATGTTCCTCCTCGGCCTGCAGGCGGCGGCGTGGAGGCTCCCGTTCCTCCCGACCCGAGCTGGGCTGGGGTCGGACGTGCCGCGGATGATGCCGCACCTCCGGACCGTCACCTCCCCGTACCCCGAGCCGGACAGCGGCGAGTCCGAGGAGCTGCTCGCCGTGCCGGCCCTGCGGCTCGACGCCGCGATCGTCCACCAGCACCGGGCTGACCGGTCGGGCAACGCCGTCTGGCTGGGCGAGGACCCGTTCTTCGACGACCTGATGGTGCGGGCGGCCGACCGGGCGATCGTGACGACGGAACGGATCGTGCCGACCGAGGACCTGCGTGAGGGCGGCGTCGACCTGACGCACCAGACGATCTCCCGGCTCGATGTCACGGCGGTCGTGGAGACCCCGAACGGCGCCCACTTCACCGAGTGCCCGCCCGACTACGGCCGGGACGAGGCCTTCCAGCGTCGGTACGCAGCGACGGCCAAGTCGGACGAGGCCTGGGACGAGTTCCGGACGGACTTCCTGGACCTCGACGAGCCCGGTTATCAGGCCAAGGTCGCCGAGTTGAGGGAGGCGGCCCAGTGAGCGCGGTCGCCGAGTTGAGGGAGGCGGCCCAGTGAGCGCGGTCGCCGAGTTGAGGGAGGCGGCCCAGTGAGCGCGGTCGCCGAGTTGCAGGAGGCGGCCACGTGATCGATCCACGACGGGCCGATGTGTGTGCGGTCGCGATCGCCGAGGCGTTCCGTGGTGATGGCGAGCGGCTGTGCAACCCGATCGGGAACCTGCCCCTGATCGGCGGTCGGTTGGCGGCCGCGACCTTCGAGCCGCACCTGGCGCTGACCGACGGCTTCTACTCGTTGCTCGACAACGTGCCACCGGTCGGGCTCGACGAGGACGAGCGGCTCGCCCAGCGGGTGGTCGGGTCGTGGAACCCGTACCGGTCCATGTTCGGGCTGCTCTGGCACGGGCGGCGGCACGTGATGATGGGCGCCACCCAGGTGGACCGATTCGGGAACCAGAACATCGCGGCGATCGGCGACTGGCACCAGCCCCGGTCCCAGCTGCTCGGGTTCCGGGGTGCGCCGGGGAACACGATCAACCACACGACGAGCTACTGGGTGCCGAACCACTCGCCCAAGGTCGTCGTCGAGTCGGTCGACGTGGTGTGCGGGATCGGCTACGACCGGGCCGCCGAGCTCGGTCCCGTGGCCGCCAGATTCCACGAGATCCGGCGAGTGGTCACCAACCTGTGCGTGTTCGACTTCTCCGGGTCCGACGATTCCGGGGTGCCGGTGCTCACGCTGCGGTCGGTCCACCCCGGCGTGGGTGTCGACGAGGTCGTCGCCGCCACCGGCTGCGAGGTCGTCGTCCCCGACGAGGTCCCCGAGAGTCGCGGCCCGGATGCCGTCGAGGCGGCCGAGCTGGACCGGCTCGATCCCGGCGGACTGCGGTTCACCGAGGTCCCCGACCCGTGAGCGACCGGCACCCGGCGCTCCGCACCCGCGCCGGCGAGCTGTTCGGGGTCGAGTTCCCCATCGTCCAGACGGGGATGGGCTGGGTGTCCGGCGCCCGGCTGACCGCAGCGACGAGCGCGGCCGGCGGTCTGGGGATCCTGGCGTCGGCAACCATGACGCTCGCCGAGCTCGACGACGCCGTGACGAAGGTGCAGGAGCGGACCGACCGTCCGTTCGGCGTCAACCTCCTGCCGAGTCAGCCCGACGCCCGGGAGCGGATCGAGCTGATCATCGCCCGCGGAGTGCCGGTGGCGAGCTTCGCCGCGGCACCGCGGCCCGAGCAGGTGGCGGCCCTGCGGGACGCCGGCGTGGCGACGATCGTGACCGTGGGAGCGAGGCGCCACGCCGAGAAGGTCGCCGAGATGGGCGTCAGCGCCGTGATCGCCCAGGGTGGCGAGGGCGGCGGGCACACCGGGTCGATCCCGACCTCGCTGCTGCTCGGCCAGGTGGTCGACGCCGTCGCCGGCACCGACGTCGTGGTGCTCGGGGCCGGCGGGTTCCACGACGGGCGCGGCCTGGTGGCGGCGCTGGCCTACGGGGCCGACGGCGTGGCGATGGGGACCAGGTTCCTGCTGAGCGCCGAGAGCCAGGTGCCCGACCACGTGAAGGCCGTGTACCTGCAGACGCCGCTGACGGGGACGGTCGTGACCTCGGCGATCGACGGCGCACCCCAGCGGGTGATCCGGACGGCGCTGATCGACGCGCTGGAGAAGCTGCCGGCGCCGTTGCGGTTCCCGCGGGCGGCGTCGAATGCGCTGCGGTTCGCGTCGCAGAGCGGGCTGTCGCCGCTGGACCTGGCCCGCACCGGGGTGCGGATGCACGGCGAGCAGGACCTGTCGTGGTCGCAGGTGGCGCTGGCCGCGAACGCGCCGATGATGACGAAGGCGTCGGTGGTCGACGGGGACCTCGAGGTCGGGATCCTGCCGACCGGTCAGGTCGTCGGGGCGATCGCCGAGGCGCCGTCGGTGGCGGAGATCCTGGCGTCGATCATGGACGAGGCCGACGCCACGCTCCGACGCCTTGCCCCCTGACCTGCTCCGCTCCGCCCCCGCTCCACCCCCCCCGCTCCACCCCCCCGCCCTTCCCCTACCCTAGATGGGCGTGCTGCACGGCTCCATCGACGACATGATGGCGCACCAGCTGGGCGGCTGCTTCCTGC
>SXMI01000003.1 GCA_005777415.1 Actinomycetota bacterium
CCTCCTGCTCGGCGATCTCGGTCTCCGAGCGGATGTCGATGCGGAAGCCGGTCAGGCGCGTAGCCAGACGGGCGTTCTGGCCCTCCTTGCCGATGGCCAGCGACAGCTGGAAGTCCGGCACGATGACCTCGGCGACCCGGGTCTCGTAGTTGATCCGCACCTCCTTCACCTTGGCCGGCTGCAGCGCCTTCATCACGAAGTCGTTGTGGTCGTCGGAGAAGGGCACGATGTCGATCTTCTCGCCACGCAGCTCGTTGACGATCTGACGCACCCGGGCGCCCCGAGCGCCGACGCAGGCGCCGACGGGGTCGACGTTGGCGTCGTTCGAGGCGACGGCGATCTTGGTCCGCTGGCCGGGTTCCCGGGCGCAGGCCATGATCTCGACCACACCGTCGGCGATCTCGGGGACCTCCAGCTCGAAGAGGCGCTTGATGAGGCCCGGGTGGGTCCGGGACACCACGATCTGAGGACCCTTGATCGTCTTGCGGACCTCGACGATGTAGGCCTTGACCCGCTCGCCCGGGTCGGGGCGCTCGAAGTTGACCTGTTCGGACTGCGGGAGCAGCGCCTCGACCCGCCCCAGGTCCAACAGCGTGTAGCGGGCATCCGACTGCTGGATCAGCCCCGTGACGATGTCGCCCTCGCGGCCGGCGTACTCCTCGTACTTCAGCTCACGCTCGGCCTCACGGATCCGCTGGCTCATGACCTGACGCACGGTCTGGGCGGCGATCCGGCCGAAGTCGTCCGGGGTGACGTCCAGCTCGTCGCCGAAGGGCTCACCCTCCTCGTCGAGCTCCTGGGCGTAGACCCGGATCTCACCGGTCTCCGTGTCGATGTTCACCCACGCGAACTCATAGGAGCCCGGGGTCTTCTGGTAGGCCGCGGTGAGGGCCTCGGCCAGCGCCCCGAAGAGGGTGTCGACCGAGATGCCACGCTCGGCGGCGACCGCCTGGAGCGCTTCCATCATCTCTGGGTTCATGTGTTCGCCTCGCTGTTGCGTCGCGCCCGCTGGCGCTGGTTGGACGAGCCGGGCCGCGGCGAGCCGCCCCACTCGAAGACTGTGCGTGCCCGATCGACCCGGTCCATCGCCACGGTTCTGGCGGTGCCGTCGTCGAGCGTCAGGACGAGGTCGTCACCGTCGACGGCCGAGAGCGTGCCCAGGAAGCGACGCTGGCCGTCGAGCTCCTCGTCGAGTGAGACCGTGACCCGACTGCCGACCGCCCCCAGGAAGTGGGCCGGGGTGCGGAGCTTCCGCTCCAGCCCCGGGCTGGAGACCTCGAGCGTGGTGGTGGCCGGGAGCAGGCCGGCCTCGTCGAGCTGGCTGGAGATGGACCTGGAGGCCGTGGCGAGCGCATCGACGTCGACGCCACCAGGACGGTCGAGCAGGATGACCAGGGTTCCACCCTGTCGTTCCACGTCGTAGAGCGTGAGTCCGGCGTCCGCGGCGACGCGATCAGCGATCTCCTCCACCGTGGCCACGTCGATCACCTCGCTCCCGGACTCCTCCGGGCGACGCCGCCCGGACCTGTGCTGTTCACCTGTCGGTCACCGGCCCACAGAAAAGGCGTGGGACAGAGCCCACGCCCTTCCGGAGAACCGGATCACGCACTCTACACCCGACCACGCCGCACCGCAGTGCCCCTCGGCGACCCGCCCCACTCCCCGCCCCACTCCCCGCCCCACTCCCCGCTTTGTGGTGCGAGCGTCACGGATATCCATCACGCTCGCACCACAAAGCAGTGGCAGGGGTTGGTGGCAGGGGTTGGTGGCAGGGGTTGGTGGCAGGGGTTGGTGGCAGGGGTGCGCCGGTCAGTAGGACCTGGCGCAGACGGCGACCAGTTCGTCCGCCGGCGCCCCGCCGGGGAGCTCGCCGTCGGGGGTCTGCAGGCACCGGACCGTCACGGCACTCCGACCGAGCAGGTCGATGGCGGCGTCGTCGAGCAACCGCCAGGGCAGCACCGCGAAGCCGGTGGCCGACACCTCCGCCGCCTCCTCGACGCTGTCGACCACCGTGGTGAGGGCATCCCGGCGCTCCGTGGCGTCGGCCAACATGGCGGCCTGGACCTCCTCGAGGAGCCCGGGCGCCCGGGCGGCCAGCTCGGCCACCGGGACCGGGACCTTCGCACCGTCGTCACGCCGGGCGACGACCACCTGCCCCTCGGCCAGGTCACGGGGGCCCACCTCGATCCGCAGGGGCACGCCCTTGAGCTCCCACTCCGTCGCCCGACGCCCGAACCCCGTCTCCACCCGGGCATCGAGGCGGGCCCGCACGCCGGCCCGACCCAGCGAGTCGACGAGCTCGCCCGCAGCGGCGGTCACCGAGCCGTCCTCGTCACGGACGACCAGGACGACCGCCTGGACCGCGGCGAGCCGGGGCGGGACCCGTAGGCCGGCATCGTCGCCGTGGGCCATGATCAGCCCGCCCATCATGCGGGTCGACACGCCCCAGGAGGTCGTCCAGCAGATGCGCTGCTCGCCGTGCTCGTCGAGGAAGCCGACGTCGAACGCCCGGGCGAAGTTCTGGCCGAGCTCGTGGCTCGTCCCCATCTGCAGCGCCTTGCCGTCCCCCATCATCGCCTCGCAGGTGAGCGTGTTGGTCGCCCCGGCGAACCGCTCCTGGGCGATCTTGGCGCCGACGAGCACGGGGATGGCGAGCACCTCGACCATGAAGTCCCGGTAGACGGAGTGGAGGATGTGCTCGGCGTACTCGCGGGCGTCGTCCTCGGTGGCGTGCGCCGTGTGCCCCTCCTGCCACAGGAACTCCGAGGTGCGGAGGAACACCCGGGGCCGGAGCTCCCAGCGCACGACGTTGGCCCACTGGTTCAACAGCAGCGGCAGGTCCCGGTACGACTGGACCCACTTGGCCATGTACTCGCCGATCACGGTCTCGGAGGTCGGCCGGACCACGACCGGTTCCTCGAGCTCCTTGCCCCCGCCGACGGTCACGACGGCGAGCTCGGGGCTGAACCCCTCGACGTGCTCGGCCTCGCGCTGGAAGTACGACTCGGGGATGAACAGCGGGAAGTACGCGTTCTCGGCGCCGGCGGCCTTGATGCGGGCGTCGACCTCGGCGACCATCCGCTCCCAGATTGCATACGCGTAGGGGCGGATCACCATCGTCCCGCGGACCGGGCCGTTGTCGGCCAGCTCCGCCTTGTTGAGGACGTCCTGGTACCACCGGGGGAAGTCGTCGCCTCTCGGCGTCAGGATCGGTGCCCTGCCAGCTGCCATGGGCGGCGACGCTACCAGCGCGGCGGTCCGGTCCCGAGCGGGGCCGGTAGCGTTCGGTCGTGCGCCGACCGAACGTCCTCCGTCGCCTCCTGGTCGGTGCGGCCGTGACGGCGGGCGGCGGCGTGGCGCTCGGCACTGCGCTCCGTTCGCTCGGCCACCGGGTCCGGACGGAGCACGATGACCGGGTCGACGACCTGCTCGGCGAGGTCGAGGGCGTCCGCCATCACCACCTCACCACCGACGACGGCGGCACGGTCCACGTCGTCGAGGCCGGTGACGGACCGGCGGTCGTCCTGCTGCACGGGGTGACCCTGCAGTGGTGGGTGTGGCGACCGATGTTCCACCTGCTCCGAGACGACCACCGGGTGATCGCCTGGGACATGCGCGGCCACGGCGAGTCCCGCCCGGGGTCACGCGGCGTCACCCTGGGTGCCGTGGCCGACGACCTGTCGACCGTCCTGGCCCGCCTCGACGTCCACAACGCCGTCGTGGTCGGCCACTCCATGGGCGGTATGGCCCTGGCCCGCTTCTGCACCGATCACCACCGCATGCTCCAGAACCGCTGCCGGGGCCTCGTGTTCCTCGCCACCAGCGCCGCGCCGGTCGCCCTCGGCGCCGTCGCCGGAGGGGCCGCCGGCCGGGTCGAACTGGTCCAGCGACTGGCGACGGCGGGGATGGAGTCACCCCGATGGCGCTACGCCTGGCCGGACTCCAACCTCTCGGCGCTGATCGTCCGTCTGGCGTTCGGGCGACGGGCGTCGGGCGCCGCGGTCGACCAGGTGCGCACGATGTTGTCCGAGGTCGACCCCCGGACCACGTCCGAGGCCGGTCGGGCGATCGCGGAGCACGACGTCCGGGACGACCTCTCGCACATCGACATCCCCTCCGTGGTGGTGGTGGGCACCGCCGACCTGCTCACACCACCGGCCCACGCCCGTGGCGTGGCTGCGGCGATCCCGGGATCGGACCTGAGGGTGCTCGACGAGGTCGGCCACCAGGTCATGCAGGAGGACCCGACGAGCCTCGCCGGGATCATCAGGGAGCTGACCGGCCCGTCGGCCTGAGACAGAAACGGCCCGTCGGCCTGAGACAGAAACGGCCCGTCGGCCTGAGACAGAAACGGCCCGTCGGCCTGAGACAGGACCGGCCCGTCGGCCTGAGCGTCCTCAGTCGAAGCGTTGCGAGATGAGCTCGACCCGCTGCTCCGAGGCGTTGGCGTCGTCGCCCTGGATCTCGAGCAGCTCGGCCCGGTCCTTCTCGGCCTCGCGCCGGGCCACCTCGGTGTCCGCCCGGGCCAGCGCGGCCTCGGCGCCGTGCTCGGCGATGAACCGGGCCCAGTCGACCAGCGTCGGCACCATCTCGTCCTCGGGGACCACCGCCACGTTCTGGCCCTTCACGAACAGGTGGCCCCGACGGCGGCCGGCGGCGATCCCCAGGTCGGCGTCGCGGGCCTCGCCCGGGCCGTTCACCACGCAGCCCATCACGGCGACCTGCAGTGGGAGCTGCTCGTCGGCGAGGGCGTCCCGGGCGCGGCTGGCCACCTCGATCACATCGATCTCGGCCCGCCCGCAGCTCGGACACGCGATCAGGTCCACGTTCTTGCGCTCACGGAGCCCGAAGGACTCGAGCAGCACCCGCCCGGCCCGGGCCTCCTCCACCGGATCGGCGGTCAGCGAGAAGCGGATCGTGTCCCCGATGCCATCGGCGAGCAGAGAGCCGATCACGGCGGTCGCCTAGATGAGACCTTCGGGGAGGGGTCCGGCCTC
>SXMI01000058.1 GCA_005777415.1 Actinomycetota bacterium
CGGGCTCGCATCCGGCATGGACTGGACGACCTGGTCCTCGGGGCCGAGCGGCCCGGCGAGCGCCTCGGTACGGTCCCGGACCGTCCGGAATGCGGCGATCGGGTCGCCGATCGACCACGGTCTCCTCACCCGGGCAGTCTGCCAGAGCGCTGCTGCGACGGCGCGATGATGTGTCCGGTGACCACGCCGGACGCGACCGACGACCCGCCGCCGGCACCGACCGTCGGTGATGGCGGCCGCGCGCCCGTCGGCGACCCCGCCGAGGCGCCCGTCGTCCCGGTGCTGCTGGGTGCGGCGGTCATCAGCTGCGGTGTGGGCCTCATCTTCCCGCTGCTCGCCGAGTTCCAGGACACCTTCGGGTTCTCCACCGCCGGCCTCGGGCTGATCTCGGCGGCGACCTTCGTGGCCTCGCTCGTCGCCGGTCTGCTGCTCGCCGGCCTGGCGGATCGTGGCCACGCCCGGGCCCTGCTCGTCGTCGGCCTGGTCGGCACCGCCGGTTCGCTCGTGTGGTTCTCCCTCGGGACCGAGCTCTGGCAGTTCGTCGCCGCCCGCGGACTCGAGGGGCTGGCCGCCGGCGTCTTCATCCCGGCGGCGCGCAAGGTCGTGACCGCCGGGGACCCCCTCGGAGCGGGCCGACGGCTCGGGCTGCTCACCAGCGCCGAGCTGGCGGGGTTCATGCTCGGCCCGGTGGCCGGTGCGGCCCTGTCGGGCCTGGGGCTGCAGGTGCCGTTCGTGGCGGTGGGTGCCGTGGCGATCGCCCTGGCCGTCGTGCTCGGCACCGTGCGGCTGCCCGAGCTGGCGACGGCGACCGAGCGACGGTCGGCGCTCGAGTCCTTCCAGCTCCTGCGCCGGCGTCGCGTGGCCGGGGCCGCCCTGTTGTCGCTGGCGCTGTTCCTCCCGGTCGGGATCTACGACGCCATGTGGTCGAGGTACCTGACGGATCGGGGTGCGTCGACGTTCCTGATCGGCCTCGGGCTGTCCCTCTACGCGGTCCCGGTGATCGTCTTCGCCCCGTGGGGCGGCCGACTCGCCGACCGGTACGGCGCCGTCAGGGTGGCCACGTTCGCACTGTGTGCCGTCGTGCCGCTCACCATGGGCTACGGGCTCCTGACGGTCCCGGTGCTCATCACGGCGCTCGCCGTCGTCGAGGGCGTCCCGCAGGCCATCGCCAACCCGGCGGTGCAGGCGGCGATGCTCGACGCCTGCGAGGCCGACGAGGTGGCTGCCGGTCAGGGTCTGGCCTACTCGGTCAACCAGATCGGCGCCGGGGGCGCGGCCCTGCTGGGACCGTTGGTCTACTCGGCGACGGGGGCCGAGGTGCTCTTCGTCGGGGTGGGAGTGCTCATGACCCTGGTGTTCGCGGCAGGTGCGTGGCTGAGCCGACGTGTCGTACCCTGACTCGATGGGCGGTGCGGTGGACAGGCGGCGGTTCCTGCAGGCGGGCGCAGTGGGCGCGGCGGGCCTGGTCTCGGCCCGGTTCCTGGCGGCCTGTGCGCCGATGCCCGGGTCCACGACCATCCCGTTCGTGGACCCGATCTGGGACTGCGGCGTCGCCTCGGGTCTGCACTCCGCCGATGCGGCCGTGCTCTGGACCCGTTGCGCGCCCGCTGCCACCGCGGCGGTCGATCTCACCTGGGAGGTCTCGACGACCCCGACGTTCACGTCGTTGGCCGCCGATGGCGTGGTGACCGCCGATCCCGACCGGGACGGCTGCGCCAAGGTGCTGGCGGGCGGACTGACCCCGGGGACCACCTACTGGTACCGGTTCCGCATCGGGACCGAGTCCTCGCCGGTGGGCCGCACGCGGACTCCGGCCGCTGCCGGCACCACCCCCGACCGCGTCCGGCTCGCCGTGGCGAGCTGCCAGAACTACCAGTCGGGCTTCTACAGCGCCTGGCGGGACCTGGCGGCCACCGACCTGGACGCCGTGCTCCACGTCGGTGACTACATCTACGAGAGCGGGTCGTCGCGGACCGGCGTGAGGCCCGACCCGGTCGGTGCGGCGACCGACCTGGCCACCTACCGGGCGAAGTACCGGCTCTACCGGTCGGACCCGCAGCTGCGAGCCGCCCACGCCGCCCACGCGTTCGCCATCGTCTGGGACGACCACGAGTTGGTGAACAACTGCTCGCGGGCCACGATCCTGGAGGACCCGGCCCGGGCCGAGGCGGCCTACCGGGCCTGGTTCGAGTACCAGCCTGTGTGGCCGATCGACGGCACCCGCACCTACCGTCGGACCCGGTTCGGGGACCTCGTCGACCTGTCCCTGCTCGACACCCGCCAGTACCGGGACGCGCCTCCGGGCGAGGGCGCCGGCGTCGGCGGCTACATCGTCCCGGGCGGGATCGGCCCGGAGATCTACCGCTCCGGTCGGACGATCCTGGGCGAGGCGCAGCGCGACTGGCTGGTGGACGGACTCGCAGCGGCCCAGGACGACGGGGTCCGCTGGAAGCTGGTCGGCAACCAGGTGATGATCGCCCCCACTCGGTTGATCGACCTGGACGAGCCGGCGCTGCGCGCGCTGCAGCCGGACCTGCCGGAGCACGCCGGCGTGTACCTCAACGAGGACGCCTGGGACGGGTTCCAGGTCGAACGGGACACGGTGCTCGAGTCGGCCCGCACCAACGGGGTGACCAACCTCGGGTTCCTCACCGGTGACATCCACTCCTTCTGGCAGGCGGCGTTGCGCGCCGACTTCGACGATCCGCGCAGCCCGGTGGTGGGCCAGGAGTTCGTGTGCGGGTCGGTGTCCTCCAGCGGGCCCGACCTGGCGGGCTACGAGCTGGCGCGGGCGCTCGGCGACGCCGCCAAGCAGCTCAAGCCGGGGTTCCGGTACGTGGACCTGGCCCGCCGGGGTGTCGGCGTCGTGACCTGCACCCCGGAGCGCGCCTCGGTCGAGTTCCGGGTGACCTCGGCGGCCGGACCGCTCAGCGAGGTCCGCCGCGGCAGCGTGTTCGACTGGCAGGCCGACACGTCGAACGTCGCACTGACGCCCGGCTGAGTCCCGGGCGACGGTCGCCCGACCCGCGGCGTCTCAGCCGGCGGATCCCTCGACGAGCAGCGGCGCCACGGCGCCGTAGCCGCCCAGGACGTCCGAGACGTCTGCGAAGCCGTGGGCCCGCAGCAGGCTCGCCGCCAGGGACGACCGGTAGCCGCCGGCGCAGAAGACGACGACTGGAGCCTCCAGGTCGTCGCCGATCGCGCTGATCTTGTCGCGCAGCCGGGCCACCGGGACGACGTCGGCGCCGTCGACGCTGCCGAGAGCGTGCTCGCCGTGGGTGCGGACGTCGACGATCCGGAGGCCGGGCACCTCTCGGGTCCGGGCCAGGAACTCCTCGGCGGTCAGCCGCGAGGCCCGGCGGACCAGCTCCGGGCGGTCGACCAGCGCACCGTAGGGGTCGGTCAGATAGCCGGCGAGGCGGTCGAAGCCGATCCGGGCCAGCCGGACCCGGGCCTCGGCCTCGTCACCGGGTTCGGTCACCAGGACCAGCGTGTCGGTGGGCAGCGCCACCGACCCGGCGAACTCGGCGAAACGGCCGTCGAGGGCCACGTTCAGGGAACCGGCCAGGTGGCCGGCGGCGAACGTGGCTGCGTCCCGGGTGTCGACGACGACGGCGCCGTGCGCCTGCAGGTCGAGCACCTCGTCGAGGGTGAGCGGCGCGGCCGGAGCGTCCTCGTCGAAGACCAGACGGTCCGACTTGTTGAGCGTGGCGTCGTAGCTGAAGTAGCCGGGGGCGGCGGGCTGCCCCTCGGTGACGACGTCCAGGAACTCCTCGACGGTCATGTCGGCGAGGGCGTAGTTGCCCGTCCGCTGTTCGCCGATCGTGGACACGGTCTCGGTCGACAGCTGCTTGCCGCACGCGGATCCCGCTCCGTGCGCCGGGAAGACCTTGGTGGCGTCGGGGAGGGTGAGGAGCTGCTCCCGCAGCGAGGTGTAGAGCGACCGGCCGAGCTGCTCGGCGGTCACGCCCACGGAGGCGAGCAGGTCCGGTCGGCCGACGTCGCCGATGAAGAGGGTGTCGCCGGTCAGGACGCCGTAGGGGACCTCGACGTCCGTCGCCAGGTCCCAGACGACGATGGAGATGGACTCCGGCGTGTGACCGGGTGTGGCCCGGATCTCGAGCACGACGTCGCCGAGCTCGATCCGGTCGCCGTGCTGCAGCGCGCGGTGGGGGAACTCGGCGGCGCCGGCGGCACCGACGCCGATCTCCGCACCCGTCGCCTCGGCGAGCTCGAGGTGGCCCGACAGGAAGTCGGCGTGGAAGTGGGTCTCGATCACCAGCTCGATGGCGAGCCCGTGCTCCTGGGCCGAGGCCAGGTAGTCCGCGACGTCGCGTCGGGGGTCGACCACGACGGCGCGGCCGGTCCGCTCGTCGCCGACAAGGTAGGAGGCCTGGGAGAGGCAGTCGAGGTAGTGCTGTTCGAAGATCACGGTGGCTCCAGAGGTGGTGGGTCGGGTCGGGTCGGTCAGGTGGCGGCCAGGGCGACGGCGGCGTCGATGCCGGTCCACACGGCGACAGCGAGCACGAGCAGGCCGAGCGCGGCGGTCAGGTGGCGGGTGGGGACACGGTCGGCGACGGCCCGACCGGCGAGCACGCCGAGGACGGCAGCGGCGGTGAAGGGCGCCACCACTGCCCAGTCGACGGCTCCGACACCACCCCGGAAGGCGAGCGCCACACCGGCGTTGAGGGCGATCACGAGCAGCGAGGTCCCGGTGGCGACGGTCATCGGGAACCCGAGGACGAGCACCAGGGCCGGCACGATGACGAAACCGCCACCGACACCGAACAGTCCCGTGAGGAACCCGACGCCGGTGCCGGTGGCGATCAGGAGCGCGACTCGCCGGCCGTCCCAGGCCGGTCGGGTCGTCGGTCCGGCGATGGTGACCGCGGCACCGGCTCCGGCTCCGGCTCCGTCGGGCGTACTGACGTAGCGGTGGAGGCGGGCACCGTCCCGGTAGCGGGGGAGCGTGCTCGGTCGCTCGACCGGGACCGGGTCGGGGCGAAGTCGCTCGAGGGGCAGGTCGTCGACGGGGAGGGCGTCGGGCCGACGCAGGCTCTGCAGCATCCGGGTGCCGACGAGGACCATGAGGGCGGCGAATCCGAGGAGCAGGACGTCTCCGTCGATGCCCTCGTTGAGTCGCGTGCCCACGAAGGATCCGGCGATGCCGGCGACGGCGAAGCCCAGGCCGGCGCGCAGGTCGACCCGGCCCGCTCGGGCGTGGGTGACGACCCCGACGAGCGAGGCGATCCCGACCACGACCAGCGAGGACGCCGTCGCCTGCTCGGCGGTCAGGCCCACCACACCCACCAGGACGGGGACGGCGAGGATGCTCCCGCCACCGCCGACCGCACCCAGCGACAGCCCGATCAGCAGGGCCAGGACGGTGGCGACGATCAGGTCCACGGGCCCATCTTCGGTCCGGGAACCTGGTGTCGTCAAGTACCCCCGGGGGTATCTGGTTCCCAGCCGTCAGGCGGCTCGTATCGCCTCGAGGACCTCGACCCGGACCGCCCGTCGGGCCGGCACTACCGACGCCAGGATCCCCACCAGCAGGCCGACCCCGACGATCGCCCCGAGCCGCGCCCCGTTCAGCGCGAGCGGCACGGACCCGCCACCCAACGATCCCACGAGCACCCAGCCGACCAGGACCCCGCACCCGACCCCGATGGCGGTCCCGAGCGCCGCCACCAGCACCGACTCGAGTTGCACGGTGCGCGCCACCTGTGACCGGGTGGTGCCCAGCGCCCGGACGACACCGAGCTCCTGGCGTCGTTCGTGGATCGAGAGCGTCGTCGTGTTGACGATCCCGATGAGCGCCACCACCACGCTGATGCCGAGCAGGGCGTTCACCGCGCCGATCAGGAAGTCCAGCACCTGTCCGACGATCTGTCCGAGGAAGTTCCCGGGGACGACCTGCACCCCGGTGTAGTCGGCCAGCAGTTCGTCCAGGGCCAGGCCGACCTGCTCGGCGGCACCCGGGTCGGTGCGCACGTAGACCAGGTTCACGGGCTGCTCACCCGCCAGCTCCAGGAAGGCCTCCTCGGAGACGAGGACGCCGAGCGACAGCGAGTCGATCCGCGCCCGGAGCGTCGCGGCGACGGGGAAGGACCGGACGTCGCCGTCGGGCAGCACCACGTCCACGGCGTCACCCACCCCGGCGCCACCACCGAAGGGTGAGGTCGCCTCGCCGGGGAACGTCGTCGGGGGCGCACCGCCCGGGGCGCCGTCGTCGGGGGTGGACAGGGTGAACGACGACAGGTCCACGACCGCCGCCGCCCGGCCGGCAGCCACCTCGTCGAGCGAGCCGGCGACCACCTCCAGGCCGGTGGTCTCCTGCAGGGCCCGGACGTCGGCTCCGGACACGGCGGTCTGGTTCCCCAGCGAACCGGCGAACGCGGTCGTGCGCACCGGGGCGGTGCGGCGGACACCGTCGGTGTCGGCGATCCCGTCCAGGACCTCGTCGGCGATCGGCGCACCCGAGCTGGCGACGATGAAGTCCGAGGCCGAGAGGGCGTCCAACTGGCCTGTGGCCCAGGCCTTGAACGCCTCGCCCGAGGTGGTCACCACGGTCACCAGGAACAGGCCGATCACCAGGGCGTTCGCCGTCGTGGCGGTGCGCCTCGGGTTGCGGACCGTGTTGTCGACCGCCAGCCGGGCGGTCAGGCCGAGTCGACGTGCGGGCGGCGTGAGCAGGCGGGCGAAGGCCCGGGCCAGCAGCGGACCGCCGACGATCACGCCGAGGAACAGCGTGAGGGCACCGGGACCGAGCAGCCACGCCGTCCAGCCGCCCAGACGGACGCCGAGCAGGAGCACCAGTCCGAGCCCGAGGAGTGCTCCGCCCACCGCCGCCCGGACCGGCGAGGTGCCGGAGCGGTCCACTGCCCCCTGTCGCATGGCCTCGACGGGGCGGGTCCGCCCGGCGCGGATGGCGGGCGCCAGCACCGAGACGGTCGTGACCACGGTCCCGGCGGTGACGCAGCCGACGACGAGCAGCGGACTGACCGAGATGCCGGCGCCGGGGAGCCGGAAGCCGAGCACCTCGAGCAGCCGGACGACGCCGTCCGCCAGCAGCGCCCCGGCCAGCACGCCCAGGAGACTGGCGACCACGCCCACTGCGACGCCCTCGGCCAGCAGCGACCGGCGCACCTGGCCGGGGGTGCCGCCGATCGCCCGGACCAGCGCCAGTTCCCGACGGCGCTGGCTCACCACGACGGCGAAGGTGTTCGCGATGACGAACCCGGCGACGAACAGGGCGACCCAGGCGAACCCGTTGAGCACGGGTCGCAGGATGTCCACCAAGCCGGCGGTGAGCGCCTGACGGGACTCGCGGAACGTCGGGCCGGTGACGACGTTGAGGTTGGTGCCGGCCAGGTCGCCCGAGAGGGCCTCGGCGACCCGGTCGACGTCCGCGTCGCGGTCGCCGCTGTCGCCGTTCGTGGGACCGACGCGGACGAGTACCGACTCCCAGCCGGTGGCCCGGGCGCCGAGCACCTCGAGTGCGTCGTCGGGCTCGAACGACACGGTCCCGCCGTCGTCGACCGAGTCCGCGTCGCCGAAGCGGCTGGTGCCGACGACCTGCCGCTCGACCGGCCCCGACGGCGTGGCCAGACGGACGGTGTCGCCGACGCCGACGCCCACCTCCCCGGCCGTGCGTTCGTCGATGACGACGCCGCCGTCGACGGGTGCGGATCCGGCGGTGATCGTGAGCGGGTTGAGTCCCCCCTGGTCCTCGATCCAGGCCCGGCCGCGGGTGCGGGACGCCACCGTCGTGCCGTCGGCGTCCAGGATGCGGACCGGCTCGGCGAGCTCCCCGGCGGCGGCCGCCACCCCGGGGGTGTCCCGGATCCGCACCAGATCCTCATCGCTCACACCCAGGCCGAGGCCCTCGAACTGCAGGCTCGACTCGACCGCCAGGTCGACGCCGGCGTACTGGCGGTCCACGGTGCCGAGCAGCGCGTTGCGCATCGCCCCGGTCAGGACCAACCCGGCCGCCAGGAACCCGATCCCGACGACGACGGCGAGCGCGGTGGCCACGAAGCGCGGCGCGTAGGCGCGCAGGTTGCGGAGCGCGAGTCGGACCACGGCGTCGCCTCAGCCGGCGGGGGTGCCGGTCCGTTCGAGCAGTTGGGCCCAGGTGGGCTGCACCAGGTCGTCGACGATGCGTCCGTCGTTGAGGAACACCACCCGGTCGGCGCGGGCGGCGGCGACGGGGTCGTGGGTGACCATGACGACGGTCGGTCCGAACTCGGAAGTGGCCCGGGCGAGGAAGTCGAGGATCTCGGCCGAGGAGCGGGAGTCCAGGTTGCCCGTGGGCTCGTCGGCCACGATCAACTCGGGGCGTTCGACGAGCGCCCTGGCCACGGCCAC
>SXMI01000059.1 GCA_005777415.1 Actinomycetota bacterium
CACGTGGCACCAGTGGCACGACGAGTAGCCGACCGAGATCAACATCGGCCGGTCCGACCGCCTCGCCTCGTCGGCGGCCTCGTCCCCCCACGGGTACCAGTCCACGGGGTTCTCGGCGTGCTGCCGGAGGTACGGGCTGGTCTGGTCGGCCAGGCGGTTCACCATGTCGGCACGCTAACCCGCGGCATCCACCGTGCCGTCGGCACGTTCCCGGGTGCGTCGTGCCGTCGGCACGTTCCCGGGTGCGTCGTGCCGTCGGCACGTTCCCGGGTGCACGGTGCCGGGTAGCGTCCCGGCCATGGACTGCACGCTCGAGGGCAAGGTGGCGCTGGTGACCGGGGCGTCCCGGGGGATCGGCCTGGCGATCGCGACCGCGTACGCCCGTGCGGGGGCTTCGGTGATGCTGTCCTCCCGCAAGGCCGACGCGCTGGAGGCGGCCGTCGCCGGCATCGAGCCGGCCCCCGGTGCCGAGCTGGCCACCTTCGCCGCGAACGCCGGCGACCCCGAGGCGGCGGCGGCCTGCGTGGCGGCCTGCGTGGAGCGGTTCGGCCGCGTGGACGTGCTGGTCAACAACGCCGCCACGAACCCCTACCTGGGGCCGATGATCGACATCGACCTGCCGCGGCTGGACAAGACCTACGACGTCAACCTGCGGGGGGCGTTCGTGTGGACCCAGGAGGCCTGGCGCCGGTCCATGCAGGAGCACGGTGGGGTGGTGGTGAACATCTCCTCGATCGGCGGGCTGTCGGTGGAGACGGCGATCGGTCACTACAACGTGACCAAGGCCGCCCTCATCCACCTCACCCGGTCCCTGGCCAAGGACCTGGCGCCCGGCGTGCGCGTCGTGGCGATCTGTCCGGGCCTGGTCAAGACCGACATGGCCCGGGCGCTCTGGGAGCCGAACGAGGACGGCGTCGCCCGGATGGTGCCCCTGCAGCGGTTGGGGGAGCCCGAGGACATCGCCGCCGCCGCTGTGTTCCTGGCGAGCGTGGCCGCTTCGTGGATCACCGGCACGACGCTGGTGGTCGACGGCGGGATGCTGCTGTGAGCGGGCGTCCCGTCAGCGGGCGGTGGAGCTGACGACGAGCCGGGTGCCGCACACGGACTCGACCACCCAGCGGCCCTCGGCCACCTTCGTCGCCCCCGGGACCGTGGCCGGTTCGTCGAAGCTGAAGTAGAGGTGGCGGAGCCGGCCCGGTCGGCCGTCCAGCCACCCGGCGAGGTCCCCGTGAACCGCCTCGAGCAGGCGGAGTCGACCCGGGCCACCCCAGGAGAGCTCCACCCAGTGGTTCCCGTCCACGGCGGCCCCGCTCGCCGTCACCCGGCCGCCGAGCACGTCACGGAACAGCACGAGCGCACCGGGCAGGTCGGCCACCGCGTGCACGACCCGGCCGAGGGCGGCGATGGGATGGTCGAAGGGCAGCAGCGGGAACCCCTCGGGCGGGTCCTGCTCCGGGGGTGCGGCCACGGAGTTCTCGGCCACCTGCACGACGATCCCGTGGGCCTCGGTCGGGTGGACGAACGCCTCCATCCAGGTGGGGTCGTGGCGGTCCTCGCCGACGACGCCGATCCCGGCGGCGGCGAGCGCGTCGATCGTGGCCTGCAGGTCGGGCACCGTGAAGGTCAGGTGGTGCGGGCCCGGCCCCGACCGGTCCAGGAACCGTCGGAGGAAGTCGGCGCCGGACTCGGGGTGGATGCCCTCGATCACGAACCCGTTCGCGAACCGCAGCTGCGTCCAGCCGAACCCTGCGCTGACCCCCCGGTCCCGGTAGCGGCCGCCGAGGGCGTCGGCGAACACGGGCCACGGGTCGGTGATCTGCTCGACGGCGATGGCGATGTGGTCGAACGAGACGGCGGCGGGGTTCGGGGTGGTGTCGCCTGGTGCCGCTGCGCTCATCGGTTCCTCGGGCTCCTCGGTGTGGTGCAGTGGCGCTCAGCCGGCCCGGCCGTCGTCGGTCGGCGCCGTGCGCAACCGGTACCTCTCGATCTTGCCAAGCGAGGTCCGGGGGAGCGAATCGCGGAGCTCGAGCTCGCGGGGTGCACAGGCTGCGGGCAGTACGGCCCGCACGGCCTCGCGCAGCGACTCGAGGCTCGGCGGCCGACCCGCATCGGTGGGGACGACCACCGCCACGACCCGTTGCCCCCACTCCGGGTCGTCACGGCCGACCACTGCCACCTCGGCCACACCTACCACCGTGCCGATCGCCGCCTCGACGGGATCGGGCCACACGTTCTCGCCACCCGTCACGACGACGTCGTCGGCCCGCCCGGCCACGCTGAGTCGCCCGGTGTCGGGGTCCACCGTCCCCAGGTCGCCGGTGCGGAACCATCCGGCCCCGTCCGCCGGCAGGGTGCCGTCCCGGTAGCAGCGCATGAGCGACGGGGTCCGGAGCTCGATCGGTGCAGGTTCGCTCCAGTGCGAACCGGGCGCGCCGACCGTCCGGACCGAGACGCCGTTGATCGCCAGACCGTCGTAGACGACCCCGCCGAAGGTCTCGGTGCACCCGTAGGTCGCCACGGTGTTGGCGGGGCGGTCCGCCGGTGGTGCGGACCCGCCCAGCAGGATGCAGCGCCACCGGGTGTCGTCGATGCGGCCGAGGACGGTGGGCACGAGCGAGACGTGCGTGCACCCCCGCTCCGGGGCCGCATCGACCACTGCGGGTTCGGGCCGGGGGACCACCTCGAGTCCGGCGCCGGTGATGATCGCCCGGGTCAGGACCGAGAACCCCCCGACGTGGTGCAGCGGCAGGCAGGCCAGCCAGCGGACGTCCGCCGCCACGCCGAGTGCCGTGGCGGTCGCGAACGCCGCCGCCTCCAGCCCGTGGTGGGTGTGGACGGCGGCCCTCGGGGACCCGGTCGTGCCGGAGGTGCACACGACGACGGCGTCGCCGTCCTCGACGGGGAGTCCGTCGTCGAGGTCGCGGGTGCCGGCCTCGTCGATCAGTCGGCCCGGACGGGCGGCGGCCAGGAGCGCCCGGCGATGCGGCGCCGGGTCGTCGGGCGCCAGGGGCAGCACGGCGTCGCCGGCCTCCCAGATGTCGAGCACGGTGCGGAGGAACGGTTCGCCGCCGGGGAGCGCCACGGCGACGAGCTCAGGCACGACGGCGCTCCCGATGTGGCATCGGCGTCACGGTAGCGTCGTCCTCTGTGGATCGACCGGTCACCGGAGCTGACGGAGCTGACGGTGCTGACGGTGCTGAGCGATCCGGCCGTTCCGGGGAGCGCGCTGCTGAATCGCTCACGCTGCGCTCCGGCGCCCCCGGCCTCGCCCTGGCCGTGATCGCGCCGCTCGCCGCCATCGCCCTCGTCGGGTTCCGGGTCGCCACCGAGGGCCTCGCCGCCGGTCCGGAGGATCCGGTCCCGCCGGTGGTGCTGGCCGTCGCCACGGTCGTCGCCGGTCTGGTGCTCGGCTGGCGCGCCGCCACCCAGCGCGCCGACCTCGACCCGAGCGGGATCCGTTGCCGCAACCTCGTCGTCGGTTTCGAGGTCGACTGGGACCTGGTGGACTCGGTCGTCGTGCACCGGCGCGGGCCGGTGCAACTGGTGGAGCTGCACCTGTCGCACCTGCGTCGGCACCACCGCCTGGGTGCCGCCACGCGGTTCGCCGGCGGCGACGCCGAGGCCCTGGCGGGCCGTCTGGCGGCCCACCCCCGGGTGGCCGAGCGGCTGGTGGTCGACGAACCCGACCGACCGACGCCGTAGGCTCGCGGGGCCGTGTCCGACCCGCCGACCCCTCGCGCCGCCGACCGGCCGTCACCCGACTGGCGGACCTGGGTCCTGGGCGCCCGGCCCCGCACGCTGCCCGCGGCGGTGGCCCCGGTGCTGGTCGGGACCGCAGCCGCCGCCGGGCCGTCCTCCGAGGGGGCGTTGCGCGGCCTGACGGTGTGGGTGGCGCTCTGTGCGCTCGGTGTCGCCGTCTTGGTGCAGGTGGCGACCAACTACGCCAACGACTACTCCGATGGCGTCCGGGGCACCGACGACCCGGGCGAGCGGGTGGGCCCGCCCCGTCTGGTGGGCAACGGGCTGGCCACGGCGGGACAGGTCAAGCGCGCCGTCGTGGTGGCCTTCGCCCTGACCGCCCTGTGCGGGTTGCCGCTGGTGGTGTTCGTCGAGCCCTGGCTGGTGCTGGTCGGCCTGGCGGCCATGGCGGCCGGCTGGTTCTACACCGGCGGGTCCCACCCCTACGGCTACGCCGGGTTCGGCGAGCTGTTCGTCTACGTCTGCTTCGGGCTGGTGGCCACGGTGGGCTCGACCTACGTGCAGATCGAACGGGTCCCGTGGATCTCGGTCGTCGCAGGCGTCGCCGTCGGCTCGTTCGCCACGGCCCTGCTCGTCGTCAACAACCTGCGCGACATCCCCGGCGACACCCGGGCGAACAAGCGCACGCTGGCGGTGCGGCTGGGGGACCAACGCACCCGCGTGCTCTACGTGGCGCTGATGGTGCTGCCGTTCGTGCTGATCCCCGTGGTGGCGGGCGCCGGTGGCCGGCCCCTCGCCGCTCTGGGCCTGGTCGGTGTCGTGCTCGCCCGCCGTCCGGTGATCACGGTGCTGGCCGGCGCCGTCGGACCGGGCCTCATCCCGGTGCTCGCCGACACGGGTCGGGTGCAGTTGGTGACCTGCGTGCTGGTCGCCGTCGGGTTGTTCGTCGGCGGCTGACGGGTCCGTCAGGCGGGGGTGTCGTCGAGCGCTCCCCGGACCAACGTCGTGGTCGCCTCCGGGGCCTCGAGGTGGGCGGCATGACCCGCGCCCGGAACGGTCTCGCTGCGCCCGCCGAGGCAGCGGCCGAGCCGAACGCCCACCTCCAGGAATCGCTCGTCGTGTTCGCCGGTCAGGATGAGGGCGTCGCCGAGGACGCCCTGGTCCCGCCGCTCGGCGAGGGCCGACCACAGCGGTGGCATGCTCCCCGTGCCGGCGTGGCGGAGCGACGCCGCCAGACCCTCGACGGTGTTGGCGCGGCGCTGACGGTCGAACCGGGCCCACTCGGGGAGCCCGGCGAACAGGTCCAGACCCAGCCACCAGTCCAGGAAGGCGTCCAGCCCCTCGGCCTCGAGGCGGCGGGCGCGCTCCTCGTCCTGGGCCCGCCGAGCGGCCCGGGCGTCCGGCCCCTCGATCCCGGCGGTCGCCCCGATGGTCACGACCCGGCGGATCCGCTCCGGGTGGGCCGACAGCCAGGCCAGTCCGATCCGGCCGCCCATCGAGTAGCCGAGGACGTCCACCTGCACGTCGGGGTCGAACCGCTCGCGCACCGTCGTGTGGAGCAGGTCGGCGGTCTCCTCCACCGATGCGGCCCCCGCATCGGTGGACTCGCCGTGGCCGGGGAGGTCGACGGCCAGCAGGTGTCGGTCCCGGCCGAGGTCCTCAGCGAGGAGTCCCCAGCACCGTCGGTTCTGGGTGAACCCGTGGAGCAGCACCAGCGGTGGACGACCGGTGTCCTCGCCGACCAGTTCGGCGGCCAGGACGCGCGGCGCCGATCCGGCTCCGGCGTCACCCCCCGTGGCTGTTCCCACGACCCCACCGTAGGCTCCCCCTGCCCATGTCCGACGATCCGCTCCCTCCTCCGCCCACCTCCGGGGACCTGGCGGCGACCTACTGCGCCACCGTGGTCGACGAGTGGGTCGCGCTCGGACTGCGCCACGCCGTCGTGGCCCCCGGGTCACGCTCCACGCCGCTGGCCCTGGCCCTGCTCGCCGACGGGCGCCTGCGCGTCGAGGTGGTGCTCGACGAGCGGGCCGCCGGATTCGTGGCGCTCGGCACCGCGGCGGCGACGCGGGTGCCGTCCCTCGTGCTCTGCACCAGCGGGACGGCCGCCGCCGAGTTCCACGCCGCCGTGGTGGAGTCGCACCAGTCGGCGGTCCCGATGCTGGTGGTCACGGCGGACCGACCGCCGGAGTTGCAGGGGGTGTGGGCGCCACAGACCATCGACCAGCGCCAGCTCTACGGCGACGCCGTCCGCTGGTACTGCGAACCGGGCCCGCCCGAGGCCGGCGGGTCGCCGTGGTGGCGCGACCTGGCCCGGGACGCGCTGAGCCGCACCCTCGGCGTGGTCCCCGGGCCGGTGCACCTGAACCTGGCGTTCCGCGAGCCGCTCGTCGGTTCGCCGGGCGAGCTCCCCGATCGCCGGGGTGAGCTGCCGTCGCTCCCGCCGGAGGGTGCCGAGTGGGGGCTCACCGACGAGGAGCTGGGGCGGCTCGTCGGTGCGGTCGGCGGCCGTCGGGGCGTGCTCGTCGCCGGGGTCCGGACCGCCCGGAACCCCGCCGAGGCCGCCGCGATCCACGAGTTGGCCCGGGCCCTGGGCTGGCCCGTGATCTGCGACGCCCTCTCCGGGTGTCGGGACGGCTCACCGCAGGTCGTGGCCTGCTCGGACCTGATCCTGCGAGACCCCGGAACCGCCGCCCGCCTCCGTCCCGAGGTCGTGATCCGCACCGGTGGGCTGCTCGCATCCAAGGTGCTGTCCCAGTGGCTCGCCGGGTCAGGTGCCCTGCAGGTCGGTCTGGACCGCTCGGACCGGGTGCCCGACCCCGACCGCCTGCTGGCACGCTCCCTCGTCGCCGACCCGGTGGTCGTGGCCGCACAGCTACGCCGGATGGCTCCGGCCCCGGCCCCGGACGACTGGTGGCCCGGGTGGTCCGCCGCCGAGGCGTCGGCCCGGACGGCGGTCCGCTCCGACCTGGAGGGCGACCCCGGTCCGAGCGAGCCGGCCGTGGCCGTCGACGTGCTGGCCTCGGTGCCGGTCGGCGGCGCCCTGGTCGTCGCCTCCTCCATGCCGGTTCGCGACCTGGAGTGGTTCGCACCGCCGCATCCGGACGCATGGGTGTGGTCCAACCGCGGCGCCAACGGGATCGACGGGGTGGTCTCGACGGCCCTGGGCGTCGCCGCGACGGGCCGGCCGACGACCGCACTGGTGGGGGACCTGGCGTTCCTCCACGACTCGACTGCGCTCGTGGGTCTGCGGGAACGTGAGGTGGACCTGGTCGTCGTGGTCGTCGACAACGACGGGGGCGGCATCTTCTCGTTCCTGCCCCAGCGCGGTGCGCTGGATCCCGAGGCGTTCGAGCGGCTCTTCGGGACGCCGCACGGGACGGACCTGGTCGCCCTCGCTCAGGCGCACGGCCTGCCCGCCGAGCGGGTCCGGTCCCGGGCGGGCCTGCAGGCGGCGCTGTCGGGGGCCCGCGCCCGGGGCGGTGTCCGGGTCGTGGTCGTCGACAGCGACCGGGACCACAACGTCGCCGTGCACGCCCGCCTCGTCGAGGCGGTCGCAGCGTCCCTCGCCCCGACCTGACGGACCGGTCGGGGCGGCCGCACCGCGGCTAGCGTCGGCGGCGACGCCGGCGAGC
>SXMI01000060.1 GCA_005777415.1 Actinomycetota bacterium
CGTGTCGATCGGCGAGGCCGTGGCCGGGAGGTCGAGCATGGCGCCGGTCGGCAGGCGGGTGGGCACGTACTCCTCGCCGGTCCCGAGCGCGGCGGGAACACAGGAACTGAGGGCACCGCCGAGGGCCACGCCGCCGCCGATGGCCGCGCTCGCCCGCAGGAACGCCCGTCTGTCCACGCCTCCGCCCACGGGATCTCCTTCCAGTCGCCCCGCGATCGCCGCCCTGCGATCCGGCACCCGAGCGTTCGAAGCGTGCCCGAGCGGGCGGGGTCCGTCAACCGTCGCGATGGTGAACGATCTCGCCGCCCGGAGGGATCGGCGGCGTCCGTGGATCATCTAGGGTCGGGCTCGACCGAGGACTGGGGAGCGCGTGGGTACGGCAGCGACGAGCGGAGCGGTTCGGCTCCTCGTGAGCGACGTCGACGGCACCCTGCTCGACGCCGACCGTCGGCTCGCCCCGGCGACCGTGCAGGCCGCCCGTGACCTGGCCGATGCCGGGGTCCGCCTGGCGCTGGCGAGCAGCCGACCTCCCCGAGGGATGGTGCAGTTCGTGCTGCCGCTCGGGACCACCTCGCCGATGGCCGGTTTCAACGGCGCGCAGGTCGTCACCCCGGACCTGGAGGGCCTCATCGAGCGGCCGCTCGATGGGGCGGTCGTGGCCCCGCTGGTCGAGGCGCTCCGGTCGGCCGGGGTCGACGTGTGGGCGTTCCAGGGCTCGCAATGGCTGGTCGAACGACCCGACGGCGCCCGGGTGGCGCACCACGCCGCCGACGTCGGCTACCGGCCCGATGTGGTGGACGACCTGCTGGTGGCCCTGCTCGGTGACGGCGAACCCGCCACGAAGGTGGTCGGCGTGAGCGAGGATCACGACGCGGTCGCCGCGGCCCACGAGTTGGTGGTCGAGCAACTCGGTGACCGGGTCGCGGCGAGCAGTTCCCAGCCCGTCTACCTGGACGTCACGGACCCGGGTGCCACCAAGGGGGCTGCGCTGCTGGCCATCTGCGAGCTGCTCGACGTGCCACCGTCGGCCACCGCGGCGATCGGGGACGGCGGCAACGACATCCCGATGTTCGCCGCCGCCGGTCTGGGCATCGCCATGGGCAACGCCGGGCCTGCCGTCCGTGCGTCCGCCGACGCCGTGACCGGGGCCAACGACGTCGACGGCTGGGCGGCCACCGTCCGCGAGGTCGTCCTGCCCGCGGCCTCACGGGAGCCGGTGTGATGCCGTCCCCGTCCTGTGGCTCGATCCCGAGCCGTTCCACCGACCCATCCCGTACCGGGCGGCCGTCGGCCGTCCCCGGAAGGAGCACCACGTGAGCACCCCCACCCAGCAGCTGCACGACCTGGGCCAGAGCATCTGGCTCGACAACATCACCCGGACGATGCTCGACGACGGGACGATCGCCCGGTTCATCGACGAGCTGTCGGTCACCGGGCTGACCTCCAACCCGTCGATCTTCGCCAAGGCGATCGCCACCGGCGCCTACGACGACGTGGTCCGTTCGGCGCCGGGGGAGCGGACCGACGAGGAGGTGTTCTTCTCGCTCGCGATCGAGGACCTGCAGCGGGCCGCCGACCTGTTCGCCCCGGTGCACGAGCGGACCGACGGCGTGGACGGCTGGGTGTCGCTCGAGGTGTCGCCGGAGCTGGCCTACGACACGGACTCGACGGTGGCCGCGGCGATCGACCTGCACCGGCGGGCCGACCGGTCGAACCTGTTCATCAAGATCCCCGGCACCCCCGAGGGCCTGCCCGCCATCACCGAGGCCATCGCCGCCGGTGTCCCGGTCAACGTGACGCTGCTCTTCGACGCGGCGCAGTACCTGGCCGCCGCCGACGCGTTCATGACCGGCATCGAGCGGCGGGTGGAGCAGGGCCTGGACCCGGCGGTCGGCTCGGTGGCATCGGTGTTCATGTCGCGCTGGGACGTCGCCGTGGCGGACCGCGTCGGGGACGACCTGCGCAACACCCTCGGCCTGGCGGTGGGCGCCGACACCTACCGGGCCTACCGCGAGGTGCAGGACTCGGAACGCTGGCAGCGCCTGTCGGGCCAGGGCGCCCGCCTGCAACGGCTGCTCTGGGCCAGCACGGGCACCAAGGACCCGTCGGCCCCCGACACGCTCTACGTGAGCGGACTGGCCGCACCCCTGACGGTGAACACCCTGCCCGACGCCACCATCGTCGCGTTCGCCGACCACGGGCAGCTCGACGGCGTCCTGCCCGCCGACGGCGGCGACTCGGCCGCCCGGCTCGCCGCGTTCGGCGATGCCGGCGTGGACCTGACGGCGCTCGCCGCCCAGCTGCAGTCCGAGGGCGCCGCGTCGTTCGTGGCGGCGTGGCGGGAGCTCATCCAGCGCATCCGGACCCAACGCGAGGCCGTCGGCTGAGCGGCCGGACCGCCCGGTCGACCGCCCCCGCAACGACCACCCCCGACGAGAGGACCACCGTGGCCGAACCCGCAGACGAGTTCCCGCCCGACGGGCCGGGCGCGTGGCGAGCGCTCGCCGAGCACCACGCCGCCATCACCCCGTTCGACCTGCGGGCGGCGTTCGCCGACGACTCCGACCGGCTGGGCCGGCTCACGGTCGACGCCTGCGGTCTCCACGCGGACCTGTCCAAGCACCTGGTGACCCCCACGACGGTGGACCTGCTGGTCCAACTCGCCGAGGCCCGTGACCTGCACGGCCGGATCGAGGCCATGTTCACCGGTCAGCACATCAACGTCACCGAGGACCGGGCTGCGCTCCACGTCGCCCTCCGGATGCCCCGCAACGCCTCGCTGGTCGTCGACGGCGTCGACGTCGTCGCCC
>SXMI01000004.1 GCA_005777415.1 Actinomycetota bacterium
ACGCCCAGACCGATGGAGCCGAGTGACGGGACCGTGATGACGAGGTAGCGCCCGGAGGTGCTCGAGGAGCCACCTCCTTCGCAGACGATCGTGTAGGACTCGCCCGCGATCGTGTCGAACGAATAGGCGAGGTCGTAGCTGTCCGTGCCGGAGGACACGTTGCCGGAGGTCCCGGCTCCGGGGTCGTTGAACGAGATCGACCGACCCTGGGAGTCCTCGCCGACGCAGTCGGGGTTGGGGGAGGTGGCGAGCACCAGGCCGCCCACGTCGGAGGACGCCGAGAAGGTGGTCTCCTCGCCGAACGCCGAGGATCCCGACTCGCTGGCGGCATTGCCCAGATCACTGACGAACCGGGAGCAGGCGAAGCCTCCGGCGCCACAGGACGCCAGGGACAGTGCCAGCAGCACGGCTCCGGCGATCAGCCAGCCTTTCGGCGGCGAGGTTCCATCTGCCACGGTGACCTCCTCAGGTCGCTCGCCCCAGAGTATGGCCGCTGCGCCCAGGGGAACGGCGGAATCAGGTGAGCGACACCCCGGCGGCCCGGCGCTCGACCAGGTCCAGGGCGCCATCGGGTTGCACGACGGCGAGCCGAACGTGGTCGGCTCCGGCGTCCCCGTAGAACTCCCCGGGGCTGGCGACCACACCGAGCCGGGCGGCGAGCTGCTCGACGAGTGCCCAGGCGTCGCCTCCGGGGGCGGGCACCCAGAGGTAGAAACCGCCCCGGGGCATCGGCGCCCGGAGACCACAACCCTCGAGCACCGACGACAGCCGCTCCAACCGGGTCAGGTAACGATGCCGCTGGTCCTCGACGTGACGCTGATCGCCCAGGGCAGCCACGCCCGCAGCCTGGGCCGGACCCGGGACCATGAGGCCGGCGTGCTTGCGCACCTCGGCCAGGAACCCGACGAGGTCGGCGTCGCCGGCGTAGAAGCCGACCCGGGCGCCGGCCAGGTTGGACCGCTTGGACAGGGAGTGCAGCGCGAGCACGCCGTCCGGGCCGGCCTCGAGGATCGTCCGCCCCGGAGCGAGGCCTTCGGCTGCGGGTACCCCGTCCCAGGTGAACTCGACGTAGCACTCGTCGGAGACGACCGGGACGTCCCGCTCACGGCCCCACTCGGCGGCGGCAACGAGGTCGTCGAGGCCCCCGGCCGGGTTGCCCGGCGTGTTGACCCAGAGGCACAGCGCCCGGCGGGCGTCCGCCGGGTCGACCGACGTCAGGTCGATGCGCCACTCCTCGTCGACCGCCACCGGAACGGCCCGGCACCCCGCCAGGACGGCGCCCATGGCGTAGGACGGGTAGCTGACCGCCGGGTACAGGACCGTGTCGCGGTCGGGCCGGAGCAGCCGCAACCAGTGCGGGAGTCCGGCGACGAACTCCTTGGTCCCGACGCAGGCGGCCACGTCCGCCGGGTCCACCTCGACGGCCAGCCGCCGTGCCATCCAGTCGCTGGCCGCCGAACGCAGGGCCGCCGTGCCGACCGACGGCGGGTAGGGCCCGGCGGCCGACCGGAGCGCGTCCAGCACCGCCGGGGACGGTTCGTCGCAGGGCGTGCCCACCGACAGGTCGACCGCTCCCCCGGGCAGGTCCGCGGCCAGTTCCCGCACCCGTTCCAGACGGTCGTAGGGGTACGGGGGCAGCACGAACCCGCCGGTCACCGGACGACCTCACCGACGTCGTCCCAGCCTGCCGGGGGCGCGGCCGGGTCCAGCTCGAAGTCCCGGAACCGTCCGGCGACCCGCGGATCGATCCGGGCCGAGACGACGAGACCCCCGGCGAGGGGCCGCTCGCTGAGGACCTCGCCGCTGCGGTGGACGGCGGCGACGATGTCGCCCCGGTCGTAGGGGACGAGCAGCTCGACGGGCTCGGTCAGGGAGCGGAGTCGGTCACCGATGCGCAGGAGCAGCTCGTCGACACCGTCGCCCGTGGCGGCCGAGATCGCCACCGAGCCCGGGTGACGGGCGGCCTCCTCGATAGCACCCGAGGAGAGGTCCGACTTGTTGAAGACGAGCAGCTCCTCGCTCAGGTCGGCGCCGATGGTGGTCAGGACGGTCCGCACGGCGTCGATGCAACCGTCCGGGTCCGCCGCCGATCCGTCCACGACGTGGAGGATCAGGTCCGCCTCGTGGACCACCTCGAGCGGTCCCTGGAACGCCTCGACGAGCTGGTGCGGGAGCTTGCGGACGAAGCCGACGGTGTCGGTGCACAGCACCGCCTCGCCGCCGGGCAGCTCGAGGCGTCGGGTCGTCGCATCGAGCGTGGCGAACAACCGGTCTTCGACGAGCACGCCGGCGTCGGTGAGCTGGTTGAGCAGGGTCGACTTCCCGGCGTTGGTGTAGCCGACGACCACGACGTGGCGCAGCGCCGAGCGCTCGCGTGACTTCCGCTGGGTCGCCCGCGTCCGGGCGATCGTGCGCAGGTCGGCGGTCAGCTTGTGGATCTGGCGGGTGATGCGCCGACGGTCGATCTCGAGCTGCGTCTCACCGGGGCCGCGCCGGGCGCCGATCCCGCCCGCCTGCTGGGAGAGGCTGCGGCCCTTGCCGCGCAGCCGGGGCAGGCGGTAGCGGAACATGGCGAGCTGGACCTGGGCGACGCCCTCCTGGCTGTGCGCGTTCTGGGCGAAGATGTCCAGGATCACCGCGGTCCGGTCGATGGCGGACCGACCGAGGAGACGCTCCAGGTTCGCCTGCTGGGCCGGTGCGAGTTCGTCGTCGAAGACGACGGTGTCGCAGTCGAGCGACTCGGCGAGTTCGGCCAGCTCGTCGACCTTCCCCCGACCGACGTAGGTGGCCGGGTCCGGTGCCTGCCGCCGCTGGACCGAGCGCCCGACGACGTCGGCCCCGGCGGTGTCGACGAGCAGCTCCAGTTCGTCGAGCGAGGCCCGGGTCGCCTCGTCGTCGTGGGGCGGGAAGCTGACCCCGACGATGAGGATGCGCTCACGGAACGTCCGCTCGATCAGCCCCGCGCTCTCGCCGCCGAAGTCCCCGAACCCGCCGCGGTGCGTGGGTTCGCTCACGGGATCACGATCTCGGCGACGAAGACCGACGGGCCGACGAGCACCAGGCCACCGTCGTCCTCGACGACGACCTCGGCCGAACCGCCGGGCATGTCGATGCGGACATGGGACCCGACCAGCCCCAGACCGTGCAGGGCGCTCGCCGTGGCCACCGCTCCGGACCCGCAGGCGTTGGTGACCCCGACGCCCCGCTCCCAGATGGAGATGGAGGCCGCACCGTTGTCGAGCACGGTCGCCAGGTGGACGTTGACCCCGCCCGCGTAGGCCGCCTCGAGCTGGGGGCCGACGTCGGCGACCTCGAGCTCGCTGTCCCCGTCGACGACGAGCACCACGTGCGGGTTGCCCACGTCGACCGTGGCGCGGTGACGGGCAGGCACCGCCTCGGCCGCCCGGATGACCCCCGGGCCGGGCCCGGCCCGTCCGAAGTCGACTGCGGTGACCAGTTCGCCCCGGGGGTCGCCCCGGACCGTGCGGACCTCCCGGACCCCCGCTGCGGTCTGGACCCGGACGGTCCCCTCACCCCGGCCGGCATCACGCAGCCACTCCTGGGCCAGGCACCTGATCCCGTTGCCCGAGATCTCGGCCTCGGAGCCGTCGGCATTGATCAGCACCATGCGGACGTCGACGTCGTCGACCGTCGGCCGGAGCCCCAGGACGAGGCCGTCCGCACCGATGCCCGTGTGTCGTTCGCAGAGCTGCCGGGCGAGCCCACCGTCGACCGGGTGGGCCCCGTTCGGATCGAGCAGGACGAGGAAGTCGTTGCCCAGCCCGTGGAGTTTGGCGAGTCGCATCATGTCGGGTCCCGGCCCTCGGCTCGGCGGTGGTCGCCGTCGCGCCCGTCGAAGGTACCCCGATCGTCGGCGGTGGACGCTGCGGACCAGTGCGTGTCGATGCGGGCCGCCAGGGTGGCGGGGTCGAACTCCGTGGCCGCGAACCAGGTGATCCGGGGATCCCGGCGGAACCATCGCTCCTGGCGGACAGCGAACCGACGGGTCCGGACGACCGCGGTCGCCACGGCCTCGTCGAGTGTCGACTCGCCCCGGAGGTACCCGAGCAGCTCGCGGTAGCCGAGCGCCTCGCGGGCGGTGCGTGACGGCCCCGTGGCCGCCAGCGAACGGACCTCGTCCACGAACCCCTGCTCGAGCTGGGCGTCGTAGCGGGCTCGGATCCGCGCCGCGAGCACGTCACGGGGCACGTCGAGGCCGACCTGCACGAACGGCGTCGGCGGGTAGACGTCGAGGCCGGGGCCGGCCGAGGAGAAGGGCCGACCCGAGCCGATCGTGACCTCGAGGGCGCGCACGACCCGGCGCCGGTTGCCGGCGGGGATCCGTGACGCCGCCAGCGGGTCGAGCCGTTCCAGACGGGCGAGCAGGACCGAGGTGTCGGGTTCGGCCTCGAGCTGCTCAGCCACCTCCGGGTACCGGGGAGGTGGGACCAGGCCGTCGGTGACGGCCCGCACGTACAGGCCGGTCCCGCCGACGAGGACGGCATGGACGCCCCGTTCCCGGAGGTCGTCGAGGACCGACCGGACCTGTTCGGTGAAGGCGCTGACGGAGTACTCCTCGCTCGGGTCCACGACGTCGACGAGGTGGTGGGGCACCTCGGAGCGGACCGCCGGCGACGGGGTGGCCGTCCCGATGTCCATGCCCCGGTAGACCGCCATGGAGTCACAGCTCACGATCTCGGTGGGTTGGCCGGCCACACGACGGCGACGGGCCACCTCGAGGGCGACCGACGACTTGCCCGAGGCCGTCGGCCCGACCACGACGAGCGACTTCACCCGGCTGCACCCGGGCCGTCCGTCGCCTCCATCAGGACGTCGGCGAGCAGGTACCAGTCGAGCACCACCGGGGCGGGCATGTCCCCCCGGTACGCGGCGGCGAAGGCCGGCACCACGCCGGGGCCGTAGGCCGCGACGAGCGACCGCAGGGCGACGGCGAGGTCACGGGCCGGGTCGGCGACCCGTGCCGACCCCCAGCCGTCGAACCCGACCGCATCGCCGTCGACGACCCGGAGCCTCGACAGTCGGGGGCCACCGTGGGTGAGCACGCAGGAGCGTCCGTCGGGCGCCGCGCCCGCAGCACCGTCGGCCAGGATCCCGAGGAGTCGCTCGAAGGACAGGTGCCGGTACGCCGCGTCCTGCACCTCCGGTCGCACGGGCGAGGCCGCCTCGGCCGCGGCGATCATCTCGACGATGTCCACCGGGTGCAGAACGGACCCCGGGACGGAACGGGCCGGATCGACGGGCAGCGCGTGGAGCCGACCGAGGGTCTCGGCGAGCAGGCCGACGGTCCGGCCCGGTTCGGCGAGGTACTCCTCACCGTCGGCCGGGACGCCGGTCCCGGTGGCGTCGAGGCCCCCGAGCAGTTCCGACCACGGCGAGCCGGCGTCGTCCGCGGTCGTGACGCTCCCGACCACCTCAGCCTGCGACGACCGGGATGCGGGTCCGGTGGCGGGGAACGTCGAGGACCTCGACGAGCCCGCCGAGCACGTGGGTCGTACTGGCCCCCGTGATCTCGACGCTGGCGTAGGTCCCGGGCCGCAGTGGCCGATCGGCGTCGAAGTGGACGAGTCGGTGCTGGCGGGTCCGGGCACTCGTCCGCGACGGGTCACGCCGTGACGGCCCCTCCACGAGCACCTCCTCGGTCCGCCCGATCCGGGCCTGGTTCGCCAGGAGCGAGGAACGCTCCACGACCTGCCGGAGGGCGGCCATGCGCTCGACGGCGACCTCGTGCGGCACGGCCGGGGCGTCCATGGTCGCAGCCTCCGTCCCGGGCCGAGGGGAGAAGACGAAGGTGAACGCGCTGTCGAGGCGGGCCTCGGCCACCACCTCGAGGGTCTGGTCGAAGTCGTCGTCGGTCTCGCCCGGGAACCCGACGATCACGTCGGTGGTCACGGCCAGGTCCGGCATGGCGCGTCGGGCGGTGGTCAGCCGTTCGAGGTAGCGCTCGGCGGTGTAGCCACGGTGCATGGCCGCGAGCACGGCGTCACTGCCCGACTGCAACGGCAGGTGCAGGTGCTCGCAGACGGCGGCCGTCTGGGCCATGGCGGCGACCGTGTCCTCACGGAGGTCCTTGGGATGGGGGCTGGTGAACCTGACCCGCCGGATCCCCGGCACCTCTCCCACGGCCCGGAGCAGATCGGCGAAGAGCGGGCGGGCCCGACGGTCGGCGACCCAAGCCCCGCCGGCGAGGTGCTGCTCGTCGAGCGGAGCATCCGCCTCCCCGGCCGCCCGGAGCCGCAGCGCCAGGTCCCGGCCGTAGGAGTTCTCGTTCTGACCCAGGAGCGTCACCTCGGTGACGCCCTCGGCGGCTGCCCGCCGGACCTCGTCGAGGACGTCCCCGAAGGGCCGGCTGGCCTCCGGACCACGAACCGCCGGCACGATGCAGAAGGCACAGGCGTTGTCGCACCCGACCTGAATGGTGATCCAGGCCGAGTGGCCGCGCTCCCGGACGACCGGGAGGGCCGACGGGAACAACTCCTGGTCGTCGGCGGTCGAGGCCTCGAGGATCTCCACGACCTGATGCCCCGAGGAACGCCGGGCCTCGAGCAGTTCGACCGTCCGGTGGACGTTGTGCGTTCCGAGAACGACGTCGACGTGCGGCGCCCGCTCGACGATGGCCTCACGGTCCTTCTGCGCCAGACATCCGGCGACGACGATCTCCAGATCGGGCCGGCCGGCCTTGAGTGAGTGCAGATGCCCGAGCGTCCCGTAGAGCTTGTTGTCGGCGTTCTCGCGGATGCAGCAGGTGTTGAGCACGATCACGTCGGCCTCGGAGGCATCGCTGGTCTTCTCGAGCCCGTCGGCTTCGAGAAGACCAGCGATCCGTTCCGAGTCGTGCTCGTTCATCTGACACCCGAAGGTGCGGAGCAGGTACCGCTTGGTCACGCCGGTAGCGTACGGCCCGGCCGGGCACCGGGTCAGAACCGGTTCTGCCCCGGGTCAGACCCGGGTCAGAACCGTGTCGGAACCGGAGGGTCAGTCGAGGGTGATGGGCAGGTCGTCCGGGTCGAGATCCGGGGAATCGCCGGCAGGCGCCTCGGCGTCCTGGTGGATCCCGACCTCACGCAGCACCCGGTCCTGGATCTCGACCATGACCTCGGGGTTCTCGCCCAGGAAGGTCTTGGCGTTCTCCCGGCCCTGGCCCAGCTGCTCGCCCTCGTAGGTGTACCAGGCGCCCGACTTCTTCACGATGTCGAGGTCCACGGCGATGTCGAGGAGCGAGCCCT
>SXMI01000061.1 GCA_005777415.1 Actinomycetota bacterium
GACCTCGCCCGGGGGAACGACGGCGGCGGCCGTGGCGGCCTTCGAGGACGGTGGGTTCGGCCCGCTGGTCGAGCGGGCGGTCGTGGCCGCGGCCGAGCGGGCGGCCGAGCTGGGGGCGGCCGCGGCCCCGCCGGGTGCCGCGTCCGATCACGACGAGGACGAGCGGTAGGTTCCGCCGGTGGACGAGCTGCGCTACCGGAACGTCTCGTTCCTCTCCGACTACGGGCGGACCGACGAGTTCGTCGGCGTGGTGCACGCCGTCATCCACCAGCTGTGTCCCGGGGTGCAGGTCCTCGATGTGACCCACGACGTCCCGCCCTTCGACGTGCGGGCCGGCGGCCTGACGCTGGCCCGGAGCGTGCAGTACCTGCCGCCGGGCGTCGTGGTCGCGGTCGTCGACCCCGGTGTGGGGACGGCGCGTCGTCGGATCGCGGTCGAGGTCGGCGACGGCGCATCGGTGCTGGTCGGCCCCGACAACGGGTTGCTCGCTCCGGCGGTGGCCATGGTGGGCGGCGCCACCCGCGCCGTGGCCCTGACCGACACCTCGCACCACCTCGATGCCCCGGGGCCTCTGTTCGACGGTCGGGACGTGTTCGCCCCCGTGGCGGCCCGGCTCTGTGCCGGCGTCCCGCTCGAGGACCTCGGCGAGCTGGTGGACCCGGCCGGACTGGTTCCGGGCCTCATGCCGGTGGCGCGCCCGGAACCGGACGGGACGGTCGCCGCCGAGGTGCTCTGGGTCGACCGGTTCGGGAACGTCCAGTTGAACCTGGGTCCCGACGACCTGCCGGGCGGTGAGCAGCACCTGGAGCTCCGTCTCGACGACCGCCGGTTCTCGGCCCGTCGGGCGGTGACGTTCGCCGACGTGGGCGCCGGCGCCCTCGGGTTGGTCGTCGACAGCTACGGCATGCTGGCCGTGGTGGCGGACCGCTCCTCGGCCGCCGAGGAGCTCGGTGTCGCCGCCGGTGACGAGGTCGTCGTGGCCGCGCTCGAGGGCGACGGCCCTCAGGTCGCCGTCACGACCACGGTCCGGCTGCGGGGTCCGGTGACCGGCGCGGACGCGCCGACGGGAACGGAGGACTGATGCGACGCAACACGACGATCGCCGTGGTGATCCTGCTCGGGGTCATCGTCGGTGCGACCTTCCTGCAGTTGGTCGTGCTCGCCCCGTGACGGCCGGCGATGTTCACGGGGCGGTGTCCCCGGCTCGTGACTAGGGTGCCTGCCCGGTGAACCTGGCGAACATCATCGAGTCGCACCCGGCCGACGCAGTGGCGCTCATCAGCCGTGGACGGACGACGACCTACGGGGAGCTCCGGGACCAGGTGGCGCAGCTCCGCGGCGGACTGCAGCGGCTCGGCCTCGAGCCGGGGGAGCGCGTGGCGATCACCGCCGCCAACAACTGGTACTCGGTGGTCTCGTACCTGGCGGCGCTGGGTGCCGGTCTGGTGGCCGTGCCCCTGAACCCGCAGAGCCCGCCGGCGGCGCTGCAGTCCGAGCTCGACGAGGTCGGCGCCGCAGCCGTGGTGCTCGGGCCGACGAGCCGGTCGACCTTCGACGAGGTGGACCGCTCCGAGGTCCCGTCGCTGCGGTACGTGATCCGCACCGGTGGCGGGTCGGACGGCGACCACGACCTCGACGAGCTGATGGCCGGCGATCCGGTTCCGGTCGTCGACGTCGACCCCTCGGCGCTGGCGGTGCTCGTGTTCAGCTCGGGGACCGCCGGGCGACCCAGGGCCGTGATGCTGACGCACGCGAACCTGTACACCAACGTGCAGCAGGCGCTCGCAGGACAGCTCGATCCCCAGCGGGCGGACGACGTCGTGTTCGGGTTGCTCCCGACCTTCCACATCTTCGGGCTGAACGTCATGCTCGGCCTGTCGCTGGCCACCGGATCCCGGGTCCTGCTCGTGGAGCGCTTCGACCCGGCCTCGGCCATCGAGGCGATCGAACGGCACGGCGTCACGGTGATCGCCGGACCCCCGACGATGTGGGCCGCCTTCGCCGGGATGCCCGGAGTGGGGCCCGGAGCCTTCGCCACCGTCCGCACGGCGGTCTCCGGGGCGGCCAAGCTGCCGGTCGAGGTGGCCCGGGCCATGGAGGACCGCTTCGGCATCCGCCTCGAGGAGGGCTACGGCCTCACCGAGGCGTCGCCGGTGGTGACGTCCTCGGGCGGCACCGGAGCACCGTTCGGCTCGGTGGGCGTGCCCGTGCCGGGCCTCGAGCTGCGGATCGTCGACGACACCGGCGCCGACGTCCTGGTGGGAGACGTCGGCAACCTGATCCTCCGGGGGCCCAACGTGTTCGCCGGCTACTGGGGTGACGACGAGGCGACCGCCCGCGTGATCGTGGACGGGTGGCTCCACACCGGCGACATGGCCGTCGTGGACGACCAGGGTTTCCTCTACATCGTCGACCGGGCCAAGGACCTGGTGATCGTCTCGGGGTTCAACGTGTTCCCGGCCGAGGTCGAGGACGTGCTCGCCCAGCATCCGGCCGTGCAGGCCTGCGCGGTCGTCGGCGTCCCGCACCCCTACACCGGCGAGTCGATCCGGGCCTACGTCCAGGTCGCCGCCGGGGCGTCCGTCGAGGAGGAGGAGCTGATCGCCTTCTGCGCCGACCACCTCGCCCGCTACAAGTGCCCGAACAAGGTGTGGTTCGTCGAGTCGATCCCCCAGGGCGTCACCGGCAAGGTGCTCCGGCGCCAGTTGCTCGCCTCCGTGGACGCTCCGCTCGACGACTGAGCGACCCGGCTGGGGCGCCGCCGAGGCCCCCGGAGCTTTGTCGGTCCTCGGACGCCTGCGTTACCGTCCGTCCATGGCAGCAGGGGGAGCGCGGCGGACCGTCCCGGACGCGGCCGTCGCCCGGCTGCCCGTCTACCACCGCTGTCTGCTTGAGCTCGAGGCCCAGGGCCGGGACACCGTGTCCTCGGAGCAGCTCGCCGAACTCGCCGGGGTCACGGCGGCCAAGGTCCGCAAGGATCTGTCCCACTTCGGTTCCTACGGGACGCGTGGGGTCGGCTACGCCGTCCCGCAGCTGATCCTGGACCTGCGCCGGGAGCTGGGCCTGACCCACAACTGGCGCTGTGTGATCGTCGGTGCCGGCAACCTCGGTTCGGCGCTGGCGGCCTTCGGGGGGTTCCGGGAGCGCGGCTTCGAGGTGGTGGGCGTCGTGGACGTCGACCCCGGCCGGATCGGCCGGGAGGTGGGCGGGCTGCTCGTCGGTCACGAGGACGACCTGGACCGGATCGTCGCCGACCACGATGTCGCCATCGGCGTCGTGGCCGTCCCGCCGTCGGCGGCGCAGGAGGCTGCCGACCGGCTCGTCGCCTGCGGGGTCCGCTCCATCCTGAACTTCGCCCCCACGGTCCTCGACGTACCGGAGGAGGTGCAGGTGCGCAACGTCGATCTGGCGGTCGAGCTGCAGATCCTGGCGTTCCACGAGGGCCGGCGCAGCGACCCGGTCGAGACGGCGGCACCGGTGATCGGGGAGTCGGCGAGCGCCTGAGCGCCGCCGACGCGACGAGGTGCTCCTCGACGTCGACGTCCGGGGGTGGCGGTGTCTGGTCGTGGGTGCCGGCCCGGTCGGATCGCGCCGGGCGCTGCGGCTCGTCCGGAACGGCGCCGAGGTCCACGTGGTGGCGCCGGACGCCACCGACGACGTCGTGGCGGCGGCGGCCGCCGGATCGCTCCGCTGGTCCGCCCGGCCCTTCGAGGTCACGGATGCATCGGGGTGTCGGCTGGTCGTCGTGGCGAGCGGGGACGACTCGGTGGACGAGTTCGCCGCCGCTGCCGCCGAACCGGGTGCACTCGTGAACCGGGCCGGGGCGGCCCGGCGGGGTGATCTCCGGTTCCCGGCGGTGGCGGTCGACGACGGCGTCGTCGTGACCGTCGCCACACCGGCGCAGGTCCCGGCCCTGTCGAGCTGGCTCGCCCGACGGATCGCCGTGGCACTCGACGCTCTGGTGGGCCTGGATTCCGAGCAGCGTCGGGTGCTCGCGGACCTGCTGGCCGAGGTCCGGGCCGAGGTGCCGGGGGGCTCCGGAGCGTCGGGCGTAGATTGGCGGTCGGGACTGGATCGGAGCATGCTGGACCCGGTTCTGTTGGACCTCATCCGGGCTGGCCGTCGGGCCGAAGCGAAGGAGCGCCTCCAGGCGTGTCTGTCGTCGTCGTAGGAGCAAACCACCGCACCGCACCGCTCGACCTGCTCGAGCAGATGACGGTCGACGCGGAGCGCCTGCCCAAGCTGCTCGACGCCCTGGGTTCGGCCGAGCACATCTCCGAGGTCGTGGTGCTCTCGACCTGCAACCGGACCGAGGTGTACCTGGTCGCCGAGCGGTTCCACGGCGCCTACGACGAGGTCCGGGACTTCTTCTCGGACCTCACGTTCCTGCCGCCCGAGCGGTTCGCCGACTCGCTCTACGTCCACTACGACGGCGAGGCCGTGCGGCACCTGTTCGACGTGGCCGCCGGACTGGACTCGGCCGTGCCCGGCGAGCACGAGGTGCTCGGGCAGGTGCGCACCGCGTGGGACGTCGCCCGTGTCGAGGGTGCGTGCGGTCGCCACCTCAACCTCCTGTTCCGCCACGCCCTCGAGGTCGGCAAGCGGGCCCGGTCCGAGACGTCGATCGCCCAGCGGGTGACGTCGGTGTCGCAGGCCGCGGTCGTGCTCGCCGCCGAGGAACTCGGTGACCTGAGCGGTCGGAACGCCGTGCTCGTCGGTGCCGGAGGGATGGGCCGGGCCGTGGCCGGGTTCCTCCTCGACGCCGGTGTCGCCAGCCTGACGGTCGCCAACCGGAGTCCTGAGGGTGCGGCCGAGCTCGTGGCCGCGGTCGGCGCTGAGGGCGGGGGCGACCGGTGTGTCACCGTGCCGCTCGCCGAGGTGGAGCAGCGACTCCGTGGCGCCGATCTGGTCGTGACGGCGACCGGGGCGTCCGAGGCGCTCCTGGGGGTGGCGGCGGTGGCCGCCGCCGTCGAGGGTCGCAGCGACGACCTGGTGCTCGTCGACATCGGGGTGCCGCGCGACATCGATCCGGCCGTGGCGGCCATCGACGGCGTGCGACTCCTCGACATGGCGTGCGTGTCCGCCCTGACCGACGCCAGCCTGGCGGAACGCCACCGCGAGGTCGCCGCCGTGCGGGTCATCGTGGATGACGAGGTGGACCGGTTCGTGGCGATCGCCACGGCCCGGGAGGTCGACCCGGTCGTCCGGGCGCTCCGGGAACGCGTCGAGGCGGTGCGCGCCGCCGAGCTCGATCGACTCGCCGGCCGGTTCGCCGACCTCGACGAGCAGCAGGTGCAGGCGGTCGACGAGCTCACCCGGGCCGTCGTGGCGAAGCTGCTCCACGAGCCGACGCTCCGCCTGAAGGCGTCGGCGGGATCGTCCCTGGGCGATCGGCTCGCCGAGTCGGTGCGGGACCTGTTCGACCTCGCCGACCCCGATGCCGGCTCGGCGACTGAGCACCCGGATCCCACCACGACCACGGACTGACCGGCCGTGGACGGCGCCGCGTTGCGCATCGCCACCCGGTCGTCACCCCTGGCGCTCGTCCAGGCCGGTCTGGTCGCCGACGAGCTCCGGGCCCGTCACCCCGGACTGATCGTCGACCTGGTGAGCGTCGTGACCGAGGGTGACCGGCGACTCGAGGTGCCGTTGGCCGAGCTCGGCGGCAAGGGGGTGTTCGCCACCGAGGTGCAGGCGGCCGTGCTCGACGGGCGGGCCGAGGTGGCGGTCCACTCGGCGAAGGACCTCCCGGCCCGGACACCCGACGGTCTGCGGATCGCGGCGGTGCCCCGGCGGGCCGATCCCCGTGACGCGCTGGTGGGGGGTCGGCTCCACGAGCTGCCGACCGGGGCGACGGTGGCGACCGGCTCGGGCCGGCGACGCGCCCAGCTCGCCCACCTCCGTGGCGACCTCCGGTTCGTCGACCTGCGGGGGAACATGGCCCGTCGGCTCGGACAGGTCGGAGTGGACGGCATCGACGCGGTGGTCGTGGCCGTGGCGGCACTCGACCGCCTCGGCTGGTCGGACCGGGTGGCCCCGGGGTCGGCCTCGGAGGTGTTCCCGGCGGACCAGGTCGTCCCGCAGGTGGCCCAGGGAGCGCTCGCGATCGAGTGCCGTGTCGATGACGACCGGTCCGCTGCGCTCGTCGAGTCGATCCAGGACCCCGGGTCGCGCCGTTGCGTCGATGCCGAGCGGGCGTTCCTGCGCACCCTCGGCGGTGACTGCGACCTCCCTGCAGGTGCCCACGCCGTCGTCGACGCAGGTGGCGAGCTCCATCTGCGGGCGGTGCTGGCCCCGGCCTCCTGGCCAGAGCACCCGGCCCCCCTCGCCCACGTCGACCGGCGCGGCGTCGATCCGGAGGTCGTCGGCACCTCGGCCGCCCACGATGTCCTCGCGGTCGTCGAGCGACTGGGGACGCCGTGACCGTCTACCTGGTCGGTGCCGGGCCGGGGGACCCGGGTCTGCTCACGCGTCGCGGCGCCGAGGTGCTCGCCGGCGCGCAGGTCGTCGTGCACGATCGCCTTGCGGCGCCCGAGTTGTTGGACCTGGCTCCGGCCGGAGCCGAACTGGTCGACGTCGGCAAGTCGCCGCGGCACCCGACCATGTCCCAGGACCAGATCAACGAACTGCTCGTCGAGCGGGGTCGGGAGGGCCTGGAGGTGGTCCGGCTCAAGGGCGGCGACCCCTACGTGTTCGCCCGCGGGGCCGAGGAGGCCGCGGCCCTGCAGGCCGCGGGTGTCGCGTTCGAGGTGGTGCCGGGCGTGTCGTCGGCGTTCGCGGTGCCCGCTGCGGCCGGCATCCCCGTGACCCTCCGCAACGTCTCGACGAGCGTCACGGTGGTCACCGGCCACGAGGACCCGTCCAAGCCCGAGCCGCAGGTGGACTGGGAGGCGATCGCCCGTGTCGGTGGGACCATCGTCATCCTCATGGGGGTGACGCACCTGCGTCAGATCGTCGACCGCCTGCTCGCCGGCGGACTGGACCCGTCGACACCGGCCGCCGCCGTGACCTGGGGGACCCGCGCCGAGCAGCGGACCGTCCGGTCATCGCTGGGCGCGATCGCCGACGAGGGTGTGGAGGCCCCGGCGAGCATCGTCGTCGGCTCGGTGGCGGCCGAGGACCTCGGTTCCCTCGGGCTCCGCCCGCTCGACGGGCGCCGGGTCGTCGTCACGCGCTCCCGGGCGCAGGCCTCGGAGCTGACACGACGGCTCGTGGAGCGGGGCGCCTCGGTCGTCGAGGTCCCGGTCATCGAGATCGTCGAGCCGACCGACGGCGGCGCCGCGCTGGACGCCGCGTTGGCCGACACGGCGGCGACGGACTGGTGGGTGGTGACCTCGCCCAACGGGGCGGCCCGGGTGTGCGACCGGCTCCACGACGCCCGCGACCTGGCCGGGGTGCAGGTGGCCGCGATCGGACCGGGCACGTCGGCGGTGCTCGCCGACCACGGGATCCGGGCCGACCTGGTGCCGCCGGAGTTCGTCGCGGAGTCGCTGCTCGCAGCGTTTCCCGGGCCGCCGCCTGGGGGAGGCCGCGTCGTGATCGCCCGGGCCGAGGTTGCGCGTGACGTGCTCGACCGGGGGCTCCGTGACCGTGGGTGGGAGGTGCAGGTCGTCGCCGCCTACCGGACCGTCGGCGCGACCATCGAGTCGACCGTGCTCGACCGGGTCCGGTCCGCCGACGTGGTCACGTTCACGAGCTCCTCGACGGTGGAGCGCTTCGTCGAGGCCGTGGGGCCCGACGCCGTTCCGCCGACCGTGGCGTGCATCGGGCCCGTCACGGCCGGCACGGCCCGGGACCTGGGCCTGCGCGTCGGCGTGGAGGCACCCGTGCACACGATCGAGGGCCTGGTCGCCGCCCTCTGCGAGTGGTCGGACGGGGAGGGGTCGTGAGCGACGGGCCGTCGGCGGTGGTGTTCGACTTCGACGGGCTCGTCCTGGACACCGAGTACTGCGAGTACTCCACGGCTGCAGCGGTGTTCGCCGACCATGGCGAGGACCTGTCGCTCGATCTGTGGCGCACGTTCATCGGCACCACCGACCATCCGCACTGGGCCGACATCCTGGAGGATCGCCTGGGCCACGCCGTCGACCGCGCCGTGCTGGTCCCGCAGCGACACCTGGCGAACTGGGCCTGCGCCCGCAGCCTGGACCTGCTCCCCGGGGTCGGCGAGCTGATCGCGGCCCTCGGTGCCGCCGGCGTGCCGCTCGCCGTCGCGTCGTCGTCCCCGGCCGAGTGGGTCACCGGCCACCTGTCGGAGCGGGGCCTGCTCGACGCCTTCGTCGCGGTCTGTACGGGCGACGAGGTGCTGCACACCAAGCCCGACCCGGCCCTGTACCGGCTGGCCTGCGAGCGTCTGGGTGTGGACCCGGCGGGTGCCGTCGCCGTCGAGGACTCCGTGCACGGGGTGACGGCGGCCGGGGCGGCCGGGATGCGCGCCGTGGCGGTTCCGAGCAGCCTGACCGCCGGCATGGACTTCTCGCACGCCGACCTGGTGGTCGCGTCCTGTCGCGAGCTCTCGCCCGCCGTCCTCGGTGCGGTCGTCGCCGCGGACCGGTCGTAGGATCCGGCCGTGAGCTTCCCCGCCCGCCGGCCCCGCCGACTGCGCCGGACACCGGCGTTGCGCCGGCTCGTGGCCGAGACCCGACTCGGGGTCGAGGACCTGGTCGCTCCGCTGTTCGTCCGGGAGGACGTCGACGCTCCGGTCCCGATCACCTCGCTCCCGGGGGTCGTCCAGCACAGTCGGTCGTCCCTGGTCGACGAGGTCGGCGAGCTGGTGGACCTGGGGGTGCCGGCGGTGATCCTCTTCGGGATCCCGGCGCAGAAGGACGCAACAGGAGCGGGCGCGTCCGACCCCGACGGTGTGGTCCAGGTGGCGCTGCGGGACCTACGCGACCGCTACGCGGACCGGATCGTGCTGATGGCCGACCTGTGCCTGGACGAGTACACCGACCACGGCCACTGCGGGCTGCTCACCGGGTCCGGTGAGGTCGACAACGACGCGACCCTGGAACGCTACGCCGAGGTCGCCGTCGCCCAGGCCGAGGCCGGCGTCGACGTGTGCGCCCCCTCCGGGATGATGGACGGCCAGGTCGCCGCCATCCGAGCCGCGCTCGACGGGGCCTCGGCGAGCCACGTGGCCGTCCTCGCCTATGCGGCGAAGTACGCCTCGGCGCTCTACGGGCCGTTCCGGGATGCGGTCGACGTGGAGATCGCCGACGGCGGCGACCGTCGCGGCTACCAGCAGGACCCGTCCAACCTGCGTGAGTCGCTGCTCGAGCTCCGCCTCGACGAGGCGGAGGGCGCCGACATGCTCATGGTCAAGCCGGCGCTCACCTACCTGGACGTGCTCGCCCGGGCGCGCGACCTGACCGACCTCCCGTTGGCCGCCTACCACGTGTCGGGCGAGTACGCGATGGTCCACGCCGCCGCCGAGCGGGGCTGGATCGACGGTGATGCCGTCGCGCTCGAGCAGATCACGTCGGTGGTTCGCGCCGGGGCCGACATGGTGCTCACCTACTTCGCCCGCTCACTCGCCGAGCGCCTGCAGTGACGACGAACGAGGACCTGTACGAGCGCGGCCTCCGGGTGATCCCCGGCGGGGTGAACTCGCCGGTCCGGGCGTTCCGTTCGGTCGGCGGCACACCGTACTTCGTCGCCCGGGCGGAGGGCGCGCACATCTGGGACGTCGAGGGGCGCCGGTTCGTCGACCTCGTCCAGAGCTACGGCGCCTCGATCCTGGGCCACGCCGCACCGCCCGTCGTCGCCGCCGTGCAGGACGCCGTGACACGCGGGTCGACCTACGGGGCGCCGACCGAGGGCGAGGTGTGCCTCGCCGAGACCCTGTGCGATCGAGTCCCGGGGCTCGAGCAGGTCCGCCTGGTGAGCTCCGGCACCGAGGCGGCCATGTCGGCGGTGCGCCTCGCCCGTGGTGCCACCGGCCGGCGTGGCGTCGTGACGTTCGCCGGGAACTACCACGGTCCCTCCGAC
>SXMI01000062.1 GCA_005777415.1 Actinomycetota bacterium
GGCCAGGTCGGAACCGGAGTCGGGTTCGGAGAAGCCCTGGCACCAGCGCATGGACCCGTCCAGGATCCTCGGCAGGAAGTACTTCTTCTGCTCCTCGGTCCCATTGGCGAGGATGGTCGGCCCGACGAGCGTGTCGCCGAAGAAGTCGGCCCGCATGGGCGCCTTGGCCCGGGCGAACTCCTCGGCGAGCACGACCCCCTGCATGGTCGTGAGCCCCTTGCCGCCGTACTCCTCGGGCCAGGTGGCGCAGATCCAGCCGCCCTCGAACAACGTCGTCGTCCACTCCTCGACGAAGGTCGCCTTCTCCTCCGGCGTCATCTCGAAGTCCGGATCGAACCACCCGTCGGGCAGGTGGTCCTCCAACCACTGCCGGATCTCGGTCCGGAACTCCTCGGCCTCGGGCGGGTAGGTCAGCTCCATGCGGCCATTCTCCGCCCCGTCGCGCCGGGGCCGCCAGTCGCGAACGCTTCACCGGTGTGACGCGCCGGACCCGGCCGTCACCGAGGACAGCCGGCCGTCCCTGCATCGCCGAGGCCGGCCGCGGCCGGACCCCGGACGGCGACGAGTCCGCTCGTCGACACCCCACCGGACCCGTCGTCGCTGGGCGGGCAGACCGCCACCACCGTCCACCCCTCGGCCCGCACCGACGGCTCCCGGTCGACGGCGGCGACGAGCAGCTCGCTGCGTCCGCTCGGGTCGTCCACGAACCGACCGGGGCCGAACCGGGTCACGACGGTCGGATCGGTGACCGCCACGTCGAACCCGGCCCGCTCGAGCTGGAGCGCCACCCCCTCGGCCCCCGGCTGGCCGGCCGGGTCGACGAGCACGAACGAGGTCCCGGCAGGAACGGCGTCGACCACGGCCTCGCCGAGCGCCCGGACCGTCGACCCGAGTCCGGGTTCGGGAGTCGCCGTCGAGGTCTGGGTGAGGACGAACGCCGCACCGAGCGCCACGGCGATCACGGCGCCGGCCAGCGCGGCTCCGTCACGGAGGCGGCCCGACGCGCCGGCCAGGATCGCGGCGATCCCGATGGCGATCGTCGTGGCGGCGGTGGCCCGCAGGCCGACGACGAGGTAGGCGAACACCACCGACGAGCCGTCGAGCTCCCCCACCTCGAAGGTGGCCACACCGAGCGCCACGGCGAACGTGCAGACGACGGCGACCACGACCCCGCGGAGGAGCACCCTCCGACCGGCCCGGCCGGCGACGACCGCGCCGGCGACCGGGACGAGGAGCCAGACCGGCACGACCGGATCGACCCACGCGAACGAGGCCCGGGCGCTCGACGGGTCCGCCCAGAAGGGCACGGCCGCGAACGACTGGGTGAAGGCCCCGACGGTGCCCAGCAGTCCGGCCCGCTCGCCCACCCCGGTGCCGGCGCTGAACAGCTCGCCGATCCGACCGGGCTCGCCCGTCAGCTGGGCGACCACCGGCGGCAACCACATCACCACCGCCACCACGGCGCCCGCCCCGAGGCAGACCCACGGGACCGGCCGACCCAGCCCCCCGGACGGGACCGGGTCACGGCCCGACCACCAGATCGCCACCGCCGCCACGAGGATGGCGGCCACGGCCAGCGTGCCGGTCGCAGCGTGCGACTGCAGCAGCACCGTGGCGGTCGGCGCCAGCAGCAGCGACGCCCCCGGGCGACGTTCGCCGGCACCCCACGCACAGACGACGAGCAGTCCCGACGCGACCAGCGGGACGTAGGGGTTCCACGGGTCCCGGGTGACGGCCGCCCCGGCGGTCAGCAGCACGACCTGCAGGGCGACGAGCACCGTGACGGCGGCCACCCGGTCCAGTCGGCGGGCCAGGAACGCGGCGACGGCGACGACCAGGACCTGTGCTACCAGCGCCGCCACGGCCAGCGCCTCGGACGCGCCGCCGGCCAACCGGTAGGGCACGGCGAGCAGGTAGAACATCGCCGGACCCGGGTGCGACCAGCCGTACCGGGAGAACACGCCGAGCAGCGGCGGGTCCCCGGGGACGTCCCGGACCCGGAGCTCGATGAACGCCTGGTCCGCCGACGGGGTCCAACCCGTCCTCCAGACCTGCACGGCGCCGACGATCGCTCCGAGGCCGAGCAGCGCCACGGCCACCGCGGCGAGCAGGTCGGCGGGTCGACCGACGAGGGCGGACCGGGCCGGCCGACCATCCGGGTCAGGTGCTGCGGGGCCGGTCACGTCGACGGAGGCTACCGACCCGTCGGGCCGCGTTCCCGGGACGGGGCGCGGAGTAGGTTGACCCCATGACCGTCGACGCCGCACGTCTCGAGGAGGTCCAGTCGACCCGCTGGCGCAACCAGTGGGCCGAGCTGAAGGCCCAGGTCATCGACACCGACCTCTGCACGGGCTGCGCCGGGTGCGTGATCTCCTGTCCCCACGATGTGATCGGCTACGAGCACGACCAGGGCGGCTACCGGCCGTTCCACCTCGAGGACGAGCTCGGGCCCGGCGACTGCACCCACGGGCAGAAGGGCTGCACCACCTGCACCCGGGCCTGTCCCCGGTTCGGGATCTGGGAGGCCCAGGCCGACGATCACCTCTTCGGTCGCCTCCGGGAACCGGACGAGGTCGCCGGGATCCACCAGGACATCCTGTTGACCCGGGCGAGCGACGACCACGTGCACGAACTCGGCCAGGACGGCGGGCTGGTCTCGGCCATCCTCATCTGGGCGCTCGAACACGACTACATCGACGCCGCGCTCGTGTCGTACCTCGAGGGCGACGCGACCTCGTGGAAGGCCGTGCCCGGCGTCGCCGCCAACCGGGACGAGATCCTCGCCTCGGCCGGGAGCCGCTACACCTACTCCGCCAACACGCTCGCCCTCGACGAGGCCCTCGAGGCCGGCCACTCCCGGCTGGCGCTGGTCGGCATGAGCTGTCAGTCCTCGGTGCCGCCGGTCATGTGGGCCCGCAAGGCCGGCAAGGTCGCCAAGCCGATCGTGTTCAACCTGGGCCTGCTGTGCTCCAAGACCTTCGACGACTCGATCTTCGAGGAGCTCTTCTGGACCAAGTACGGGCTGGCCAAGGAGCACATGGTCAAGATGAACATCAAGGGCGTGTTCCAGATCTGGATGGACGACGGCGCTTACCACGAGATCAACCTCAAGGAGTGCCACGCCTGGACCCGGGACGGCTGCAACCACTGCCCCGACTTCGCCGCCGAGCACGCCGACATCTCCTGCGGCGGGATCGGCGAGAACGCCAACTGGACGCTCACCATCGTGCGGACCGACCTGGGCCGGGAGATCATCGGCCGGATGATCGACCAGGGCGTGATCGAGGCCCGCCCCGGCGACTCCGACCCGGGGGCGATCGCCCTCATGCGCAAGCTGGCCGAGAAGTCGCGGAGCCGGTGGCCGACATCGGCCGAGGCGTCCGTGCGGGTCGGCCTCACCACCAAGGCCGCTGCCGGCTGACCGCCGGGTCAGTTCGGCCGGGTCACTCGGCCTGGGCCGGGTTGGTCTGGGCGCACCCGTCGTAGACGGCCTGGATCGGGGCCGGCACCGTGATCTGGCCGGCCTCCTCCTGGGCCTGCTGCTCCTCGAACTGCTCGACCTGCTCGAAGGGCACCTTCTCGACCAGTCCGTCGTAGACGCACTCGCAGTAGGGCACCGACCCCAGGTCCGGGTTCTCGAACACGCCGTCGGCGTTGGGTTCCACGCCGGTGCAGCCGATCATGAAGTTCGCCTCGTACTGCTCGCCGTACTCACGGGGCTGCGTCTGGCCCCCGCAGGCCGACAGCACCAGTGCGCCGAGGGCGAGGACGACCAGGGCGACTCGGACGTGACGACGGGACTCTGGCATGGGGCACCTCGTGTCGGGGACCCCCGCACGGTAGCGGCCGGACCGACGACGGACCCAACGGGTCACACCCACTCACCAGCGTGTCGGCCCGGACCGCTCCCGGCGATCCATCGGGTGCGACCGGGGCTCACTCCCCGGCCGACACCCTCTGCCCGGTGCGGTGGCCGCCGCTGGCGGCCCGGGACGGGAACATCGGGTCCACCAGCGAGACGACGGTCGGTTCCGGGACGTCATCCGACCGGCCGGTGAGCGCACCCCACAGACCGCTCGGGCCTGCCGGGACCCGGTCCTCACCCTCGCCCACGTGCACCCCGATCCGTTCGCCGACGGACTGGGCAGCACCTCCGGCCCGGGTGTCGGCTGCGTCGCGGGCCCGGCGGTCGTCGGAGGTCGGGGCGGAGGGTCGGATCGTTCGTCGCACGAATCAGTTCATCGGCCGCAGACGGAGCCCCGACAGGGGCCGATCGGCCCATCGTGGCGGGCCCCGACCGCCTGCGGTGGGCCGTCGGGGCGGGGCGTAGGATGCGCCCGTGCCGAGTCCGCCCAGGTCCCGCCGGCCCCGCCGCCCGACCCTCGTGCTCTGCGTCCGCCACGGTCGCACCGCCACGACGGGCACCGTGCTGCCCGGTCGGGCCCCGGGCCTGCACCTGTCGGACGAGGGCCGGGCCCAGGCCCAGCACGTGGCGGACCGGATCGGCGCCCTGGACCGGGTCGACGCCGTGTACGCCTCCCCGCTGGAGCGGACCCGGGAGACCGCGGCGCCGATCGCCCGGGCGACCGGCAACCGGGTCCGGGTGGCCCGCGGGCTGCTCGAGTGCGACTTCGGCGAGTGGACCGGTCGGCGGCTGAGCGCGCTCCGCAAGCTGCCCGAGTGGACGGCGGTTCAGTCGACGCCCTCGGTGTTCCGGTTCCCCGGCGGCGAGTCCTTCGTCGAGATGCAGGCCCGGATCTGGAACCAGCTCCTCCTGCTCGCCGACGCCCACCCCGGCCAGACCGTCGTGGCCGCCTCGCACGCCGATCCGATCAAGGCGGCCGTGGCCATGGCATCCGGGGTGCACCTCGACCTGTTCCAGCGGACCAGCATCTCCCCGTGCTCGGTCACGGCGATCCTGCTCGGCGCCGGGGCCCCACTGGTGCTGTGCACCAACTCGACGGGCGACGACCTGCGCGGGCTGGCGCCGTCGTGAGCGAGTCGTTCTCGGTCGAGCGTCCGGATGCCTTCGTCTGCGGTGCGGTCGGCGAGCCGGGCCGGCGGATCTTCTACCTGCAGGCGCGCGCCGGATCGCAGGTCGTGACGCTCCGGGTCGAGAAGGAGCAGGTCCGGGCGCTCGGGCAGTACCTGGCCCACCTGGCCCAGCAGCTCGGCGACCCGGAACCCGACCGGGACGTCGTCGGCCTGGTGGAACCGGTCGTGGAGCTCTGGACCGTCGGCGACCTGGCCGTGGCCGCCGACGCCGACTCCGGGACGGTGCTGATCGCCGCCGAGGAGCTCGACGAGCAGGCCTGGGAGCGCGAGGACCCCGACGAACCCGGTGACGGCGCGAGTGCGAACATCACCATCACGGCCGCCCAGGCCGTGGCCTTCGCCGAGTCGGCCGCCGAGCTCGTCGCCGCCGGTCGACCCACCTGCCGGTTCTGCGAGCAGCCCGTCGAGCCCGACGGACACCACTGTCCTCGCTGGAACTGACGTGTTCGACGACGAGGACCCGCTCGACGAGTTCGACGAGTTCGATGACGGGTCCGGCGAGTTCGATGACGGGTCCGTCGGGGTCGAATCGCCCGGTCGACCGTACGAGTACCGGTCCACCCTGCGGCCGGACGACGATGCGGTGGCCGAGGTGCTCGCCGATGGGGAGCTCGAGGTCCTGGGCCGCATGCCGTGGTCGTCGAACGGGACCTACCTCGTGGAGGTCCGGAGGGGCGACGACCTGGTCCCGGCCGTCTACAAGCCGGCTCGGGGCGAGCGGCCGCTCTGGGACTTCCCCGACGGGCTCTGGCGCCGGGAGGTCGCGGCCGCCGTGCTCTCCGACGCCCTCGGCTGGGACCTGGTCCCGCCCACGGTCGCCCGCCAGGACGGCCCGCTCGGTGAGGGGTCCCTCCAGGCGCTGGTCGAGGCCCGCTACGAGGAGCACTACTTCACCCTCCGGGAGCGACCGGACCTGGCCACCACGCTCCGGCGGCTGTGCGCGTTCGACCTGCTCGCCAACTCGACGGACCGCAAGGGCGGGCACGTGCTGCTCGACGAGGACGACCGGGTCTGGGCGATCGACAACGGGCTCACCTTCCACGTCGAGTTCAAGCTGCGGACGGTGCTGTGGGACTTCGCCGGGGAGCGGATCGACGCCGACGTGCTCGTCGACGTCCGCCGGCTGCTCGACGACGGGTTCCCTCCCTCGCTGCGTTCCCTCCTCGATCGCGGCGAGCTCGACGCGCTCGCCGACCGGGCGTCGGCACTGATCGCATCCGGCACGTTCCCCCACGACCCGACCGGCCGCCGACATCCCTGGCCGCTGGTGTGAGCGACGGACCCGGGGACGACGACCCGGTCGGGGCCTGGATCCGGACCGGCGACATCGACGAGCTCCTGCGTGAGGTCGACCGGTGCTGCGAGCGGCGGGTCTGGGAGGCGCTCGTCGAGCTGGCCGACCGGTGCCGTCGATCGGGAACGACCGGCCACCAGCTGTGGCCGGTGGCCTCGTTCGCCGAGTACCGGCTGGCCCTCGAGGCGCCGGCCGTGGTCGCCGGTCCTGTCGTCGACGCCGGGGGCGGCTACCTGGGGCCCGGGCCGCTCACCGAGGTGGTGGCCCAGTCACACCCGTGGTCCGAGCTCGAGGCCCACCTGCAGGACCCTGTCGCCCGGCGGCTCGTCGCCCAGGAACGGGTCCTCCGGGGCGAGGAGATCGACGACACCGTGGATCCCGGGGGCGGGACCGACGGTCCGCCCGACCATCTGCTCCCCTGGGAGTCGGGCTACGCCCTCGCCGAGTACCGACCCGAGGGGGGCCGGTTCCCGGCACCGGGGCTCCCCGACCCCGTCCACCCGGTCCTCGGAGCGGTCCGGCGACCCGAGCCCGAGTGCGAGGAGGGCGTCACGGCCCTGGTCGACTCACTCCGCCACTGGTCGGCCCGGAGCTCGGGAGCCGTGGCGGCCTGCGGTGTCGGGGGCTCGGCCGGCGATGCGATCACCACGCTGCTCGCCGGGCTCGACCCGGCCGGTGGTCGGACGGACCCGGCCGGACCCGACCCGGCCAC